>NZ_JBHJUV010000026.1:0-131678 GCF_042268025.1 Streptomyces sp. NPDC056161 | reverse complement strand
GGGCGCTTCCCTTCGGTGTTTCCGACTCTATCAGACCTTTTCTCGATCCGATTTCCTCGGTGCTTTCCGGGGTCCCGCTCTCGCGTTTCCCTTTCGAGCGGTTCCGACTCTATCAGATCCTTTCGGCGTCTGATTCCCGGTCGGCGGGGCCTTTCGACATTCACTACTTTAGCCGATTCCCTCGGTAGCCCATAATCGAGCTTTGCGAGTTCCAGAATTCAGGCATGAATACATGCTGAATTAGCCCTCGCTGAGGGGTGTCGCAGTAGTGGGTTGGCCGCTTCCGGCTGCTGGCGAATGCCGTACCCGGTTCAAGCGGCTCGGGCTACATTACGCACCCTCCAGGGACGCGTCAACTTGAGCGGCGCCTGGGGACATGGGCCCGATAGGGGCTCACCGTCGGATCGTTGGCGATCCAGAAGCGCCACGGGTGGACGCCGCCGTCACCGGAGACCCCGGTGCGAGGGCCGCTGCGTACCTGGTCGGAAGGGACGGGAGTACCGGTCGCCACTCGCAGCGGTGTCTCGCCCGAGGCGCAGGCGTCCGTGCCGTCCAGGGCGCGGTCCACGCCCAGTGCCGTGGCCAGGCGGGCCGGCCCTTTGGCCAGTTCTTTGTCATTTCGGGCCGATAGTCGACGTTTACGTGCCAGCTCGACGCCCTCGACGACCTCGCCCGCGCGGAGCAGCACGGCACTCGCCTTCCCCACGGGGCCGCAGACGAGGTTCATGCAGTACCACATGCCGTAGGTGAAGTAGACGTACACGTGACCGGGCGGGCCGAACATCACGTCGTTGCGGGGGGTACGACCGCGATAGGCGTGCGAGCCCGGGTCGTTCGGGCCGTCGTACGCCTCGACCTCTGTCAGGCGCACCGCGATCGGGCCGTCCGGGGTCGTCCGCACCAGGATGCGCCCGACAAGGTCCGGAGCCACCTCCAGCACCGGGCGATCGAAGAAGCTCCTGGGGAGCGGCGTACGGTCCGGGGGCACGATCATGGGGTACGAGCCTAGTCCAGTCGGGTGCGCCCCAAGGGGTGGTCAAAGGATGCCCCGGTTGCCAAGGTGTGGCGCGGAACCGGCTGTGCCCGGATCGCGTTTGTAGGGATCAAGGGTCCGTTCGTAAAGGGAGAGTCATGGCGTTCAGGAAGCTGCTCGCGAGTCTGGGGGCCGGCGGGGCTTCGGTCGAGACCGTGCTCACCGAGGAAAACGTCGTGCCGGGCGGCGTCGTCCAGGGTGAAGTGCGGATTCAGGGCGGATCCGTGAACCAGGACATTCAGGGGCTGTGCGTCGGCCTGCAGGCGCAGGTCGAGGTGGAGAGCGGTGACCAGGAGTACAAGCAGAACATCGAGTTCGCCAAGGTGCGGCTCGGTGGCGCGTTCGAGTTGCAGGCCGGGGCCGTGCACGCGGTGCCGTTCGGTCTTGAGATCCCCTGGGAGACGCCGATCACGATGATCGACGGGCAGGCACTGCGCGGGATGCACATCGGGGTGACGACCGAGCTGGAGATCGCCCGCGCGGTGGACTCGGGCGACCTCGACCCGGTCAACGTGCACCCGATGCCGGCGCAGAAGGCGATCCTGGACGCGTTCATCCAGCTGGGATTCCGTTTCAAGAACGCGGACATGGAGCGCGGTCACATCCGCGGTACGCGGCAGCAGCTGCCGTTCTACCAGGAGATCGAGTTCCACCCGCCGACGCAGTACCACGGGCTGAACCAGGTCGAGCTGAGCTTCGTGGCCGACGGGCACGGCATGGACGTCATCCTCGAAATGGACAAGAAGGGCGGACTGTTCACCGAGGGCAGCGACACCTTCCGGTCCTTCCAGGTGGGGCTGCACGACTTCCACGGGACCGATTGGGCGGCGTATCTCAATCAGTGGCTGGCCGAGGTCGGGAGCAGGCGGAACTGGTTCTAGGCTCGGGTTCCTCTGCAGGAACGGATCAGGAGGTACCGAGGTGTCCGAGCTCAAGCGGCGGCCGCTCCCCCATGACTTCCACCCGCCCGTGCCGTCGTTCACGGTGACGAGCGAGGACGTCCAGGAGGGTGTGACGCTCAAGGACGCTCAGGTCTACGCGGCCGGCAACACCTCACCGCAGCTGCGGTGGGAGGGCTTCCCGCCCGGGACCAAGAGCTTCGCCGTGACGTGCTACGACCCGGACGCGCCGACGGGCAGCGGGTTCTGGCACTGGACCGTGTTCGACATCCCGGTCTCGGTGACCGAGCTGCCCGCCGGCGCGGGCAGCGGCGACTTCGCGGGTCTGCCCGAGGGTGCGGTGCAGGTGCGCAACGACTACGGGACGAAGGACTTCGGTGGCGCCGCGCCGCCGCCCGGGGACGGCCCGCACCGGTACGTCTTCACGGTGTACGCGGTGGACCAGGAGAAGCTCGGTCCGGACTCCGACGTCTCCCCCGCCGTCGTCGGCTTCAATCTGCGGTTCCACACCACCGCGCGCGCCCAGCTCGTGGGTGAGTACGAGAACCCCCCGGAGGGCTGATCCGGCTCACCGCCGAACAAGCCGAGCGTTCACGGAACGTTTGCCCGCCCCCGGTCCTGGAAGTGATCGGGGGCGGGCATTTTTATTGCGTTGTCCATCTCGGCGTGCCCGTCCAGAGTTGATCCACGCCCGCCGGGGGGTGGGCGGTGCGCACGGGAGGTGGGCTGGATGCGGGACACGCTGGTGCTCAACGCGAGCTTCGAGCCGCTGTCGACGGTGACGCTGAACCGAGCCGTCGTGCTGGTGCTCCAGGACAAGGCCGTGGTCGAGCAGGCCCACCCCGAACTGCGCATGCGGGGCGCCGATGTGGACATACCTGCGCCTCGGGTGATCAGACTGTGCAGGTACGTACGGGTGCCCTTCCGGAGACAGGCGCCGTGGTCGAGGCGCGGAGTGCTGGTGCGGGACCGGCACCGCTGCGCCTACTGCGGGCGGCGGGCGACGACCGTGGACCACGTGATGCCGCGGTCGCGGGGCGGGCAGGACACCTGGCTGAACACGGTGGCCTCGTGCGCCGAGGACAATCACCGTAAGGCCGACCGGACTCCGGATCAGGCGGGGATGGCGCTGCTGCGGGAGCCGTTCGAGCCGACGCCGGCCGATGCGATGCTGCTCGCGCTGGGGGCCGAGGAGTTCGAGGCGCTTCCGGAGTGGCTGGCGCGGGACGCGGCCTAGCGGACGCCCCCGCCGGGCTCGGGCCGTCTCGCCGCCCACCCGTCTCGCTGTCCGGCCATCTCGCTGTCCGGCCGTCTGCCGGTCGTGCGCGGCCGAAACGCGGGGTTCCCCGCGCCCTTCGAGGGGTGCGGGGAACCTCGCGTCGTCGTGGCTGTGGGCGTCAGTCGATCTGGGGCTTCTCCCGGCGCTCCGTCTTCGCGCCGTTGCCCGGCGAGCCGCCGCCTCCTGGACCGCCCGCCAGCGGGCCGAAGTTACCCATGGCGCCGGACAGGCCCTTGAGGGCGTCGCCGATCTCGCTCGGGACGATCCAGAGCTTGTTGGCGTCGCCCTCGGCGATCTTCGGGAGCATCTGGAGGTACTGGTAGGACAGGAGCTTCTGGTCCGGGTCGCCGGCGTGGATCGCCTCGAACACGGTGCGGACGGCCTGGGCCTCACCTTCGGCGCGCAGGGCGGCGGCCTTCGCCTCGCCTTCCGCGCGCAGGATCTGGGACTGCTTCTCACCCTCGGCGGTGAGGATGGCGGCCTGGCGGGTGCCTTCCGCGGTGAGGATCGCCGCGCGCTTGTCACGGTCGGCGCGCATCTGCTTCTCCATCGAGTCCTGGATGGAGGTCGGCGGCTCGATGGCCTTCAGTTCCACGCGGTTGACACGGATGCCCCACTTGCCGGTGGCCTCGTCGAGGACGCCGCGCAGGGCCGCGTTGATCTCCTCACGGGAGGTCAGGGTGCGTTCCAGGTCCATGCCACCGATGATGTTGCGCAGCGTGGTGACGGTGAGCTGTTCGATGGCCTGGATGTAGCTGGCGACCTCGTAGGTGGCGGCCCGTGCGTCGGTCACCTGGTAGTAGATGACGGTGTCGATGTTCACGACCAGGTTGTCCTGGGTGATCACCGGCTGCGGCGGGAACGGGACGACCTGTTCACGCAGGTCGATGCGGTTGCGGATGGTGTCGATGAACGGGACGACGATGTTGAGGCCCGCGTTCAGCGTTCGCGTGTAGCGGCCGAAGCGCTCGACGATGGCCGCGCTGGCCTGTGGGATGACTTGGATCGTCTTGATCAGGGCGATGAAGACCAACACCACCAGAATGATCAAGACGATGATGACCGGTTCCATCGTCGCTTCCTGTACCCTTCTCCGCCTCGGCGCTTTCGGAAGATCTTATGTTGTTGAAGATCTTGCTGGTCGAGTCTGGCAGACTGCCGGACAACTCGTGGCCTGTTCCATGCAGTTGGGTGCCGCGAGGTCAGATGACGATCGCCGTGGCCCCCTCGATCTCCACGACGTCCACTTCCTGTCCCACTTCGTACGCCTGGCCGGCGTCGAGCGCGCGCGCCGACCAGATCTCTCCGGCGAGCTTGATCCGTCCGCCGGCGCCGTCGACGCGTTCCAGTACGACGGCCTGCTTGCCCTTCAAGGCGTCCACGCCGGTGCGGAGTTCGGGGCGCTGCCGGCTGTGCCGGGCCGCGATGGGCCGTACGACGGCGATGAGGGCGACCGAGACGATGAGGAAGGCGAGCACCTGGATCACGACGTCGAAGCCGAGGCCGGCGAGCACCGCCGCGGCGATGGCGCCCACCGCGAGCATGCCGAACTCCGGCATCGCGGTGATCACGAGCGGGATACCGAGCGCCGCCGCCCCGATCAGCCACCAGACCCATGCGTCGATGTTGTCCACGTGGTCATGGTAGAGCCGCGGTCCTGCCACGGACAGGGTGCAAAGGGGGTCAGGACAGCGGCAGGCCCTGGGCGGTCCAGCGCTCGCCGACCTGCTCGACGACGAGCGGAAGGCCGAAGCAGCGGGAGAGGTTGCGGGAGGTCAGTTCCAGCTCCAGCGGTCCGGCGGCCAGGACCTTGCCCTGGCGGATCATGAGGACGTGGGTGAAGCCGGGGGCGATCTCCTCGACATGGTGGGTGACCATGATCATGGAGGGGGCGATGGGGTCGCGGGCGAGCCGGCCGAGGCGGCGGACCAGGTCCTCGCGGCCGCCGAGGTCGAGCCCCGCGGCGGGCTCGTCGAGGAGGAGGAGTTCGGGGTCGGTCATCAGGGCGCGGGCGATCAGGGTGCGCTTGCGCTCGCCCTCGGAGAGGGTGCCGAACTTCCGGTCGAGGTAGTCGCTCATGCCGAGGCGGTCCAGGAAGGCGCGGGCGCGCTGCTCGTCGACCTCCTCGTAGTCCTCCTGCCAGTGGGCCGTCATGCCGTAGGCGGCGGTCAGCACGGTCTGGAGGACGGTCTGGCGCTTGGGGAGCTTCTCGGTCATGGCGACGCCGGCCACACCGATGCGCGGGCGCAGTTCGAAGACGTCCGTGCCGGGCTTTCCGAGGGTCTCGCCGAGGATGCTCGCGGTGCCGCTGCTGGGGAAGAGGTAGCTGGAGGCGACGTTCAGCAGGGTGGTCTTGCCGGCGCCGTTGGGGCCGAGGATGACCCAGCGCTCGCCTTCCTTGACCGACCAGGAGACCTGGTCCAGCAGGGCCCGGCCCTCACGGACCACCGATACGTCCTGAAGTTCCAGAACATCGCTCATGAGCGCGTAGTCTCCCCTTGCATTGTGGCCGGTCTCGGCGCTGTCGCGGTCACCAGTGGCTCGGTCCGCCGCGCCGGTGGGCGCAGCCCCTACGAAAATCTACGCCACCGGTGCCGCGGTCCATTCCATCGGTCCTGTCCTTAGGGTGGGGGCATGCTCTCGGAACCACGTTCAGGACGCCTCGCCGCTTGGGGAAATGCCCTTTTGGCCGGACTTGTCGCGCCGGATGACGCTGTGGACGCCATCGTGGGCGAGGACGCGGTGCACCGGTTGGAGGGGCTGCCGGGCGAGCCGGCGCCGGTCGGCCTCACGCTCGGGCTGGGGCGGCTGCGGACGCTGGGGGCGACGGGCCTGCGGGTGGCCCTGCCGCAGCCCGGACATCCGTTGGGGCTGAGCGGACCGCCCGAGTTCAACGCGCGGGCGTTGGAGGCCGAGGAGGCGGTCGTGTGTCAGGGCGCCGCGTTCGGGTTGGTGCCCGAGGTGTACGAGGCGGGGCCGGACGGCGATGTCCATGTCGAGGTGATCTGGCGCTGTCTGCCGGTGCGGGAGGCGCCGCCCGCCGACGTGCCGTCGCTGGGTGAGGCGGAGCGGGAGCTGGCGGAGGCGCTGCGGGAGGCGACGGGCGCGCTGTCCCGGCTGGACGTCGCCGGTTCGGGCCCGGTGGCCGAGGCGGCGATCGACGCCTACCGGGCGCGTGCCGAGCGGGGGCGTGAGGTGCTGGCGCCGGGGTACCCGCCGCGGGCGGTACGGGTGCTGGAACTGGCGCAGCGGGTCGCTCTGCTGGTGTCGCTGGCCTGTGAGAATGGACACGGCGGGGCGGTCAGCGCGTCGGAGATGGCGGCACGGGGCGACGCGCTGCGTCCGGTGGAGCGGACGGCCCGGCGTGCGCAGGTCGCGGCGTACAACTCCGTTGTGGAGGAGCGGGAGCGCGGGGTGCGGTAGCGCGGGGAGCCCCGGGCGGGGAGAACGACGGGCGAGGGATGCGGCCTGCGGTGACCGGCGGCCCGCACCGGGGCCCCGGCCGCTGCGGGCCGCATCCTCGGGGCTCCTGCCCGGTGCGGCGGGCGTTCTGCCCGGTGGGCCGGTTCTGCCGGTTCGCCGGTCCGACTGATCAACTGGTTCGGTTGGTCCGCTGGTCCGCCTGACCGGCTGTTTCGCCCCGGCGGCTCGGCCCGTCCGTTTCGTTCGGCGGTACGTCCGGCTGGCTGGGCCAGCCGGACGGTCCGCGGACGGCGGTCGGCTGCGGCCGGGCGGCCGTCCGCTGTGTGCGGTCCGGTCGACGGGCCCCGCTCGCGACCGTCGTCGGCCGACGGGGCCCTGGTCGGTCCGCTCGGTTCAGTCCGTTCAGTCGTTGTCGGCCTGGTTGCCGAACGCCGGGTTCAGCAGACCGACCACGTTGATGCTGTCACCGACGGCGTTCACCGGGACGTGCACGGGGATCTCGACCACGTTGCCCGAGGCGACACCCGGGGAGTGCGCGGCGGCACCCGAGGCCCCCGAGTCGGCGAAGGCCGCGACCGCCGAAGCGCCCGTGGCGATACCGGCGACGGTCATGGCTACGGCGGCCTTCTTGGCGATGTTCATAGAAAACTTTCCTCCTGCGTGTGCGTATCCGACCCGGCGTGGGTCGCGTTCTGATCAACGCCGGAGGGGTCCGGGCGGTACGGAACCGCACGATCGACAGCCTGATCGGACCATTGGGACGAAAAGCGGACCGGCCTCCCGGGGGTACCCGGAAGGCCGGAGATCGCTGTCGCCGTACGGCGGAGCGTCAGTGGTTGAGGCCGAGGTTGCCGAAGGCGGGGTTCAGCACACCGATGACGTTCACACTGTTGCCGACCGCGTTCACCGGGATGTGCACGGGGGCCTGGATGACGTTCCCGGAGACGACGCCCGGGGAGTGCTCGGCCTTGCCGCCGGCCGCCGAGCCGTCGGTGGCGGAGGCCATCCCGGCGCCGGCGGCCACCAGGCCACCCGCCACCATCGTCACGGCCGCTGCCTTCTTCAGGTTCTTCACTTCTAAAGCCCTCCTTGGCGATCACCGCGGCAAGTCGCCGCGGCATGCAAGGAGAACGCCGGAGCCGCGCCGAGGGTGCGCCATCCGGGTGACATTCCCACGACGGTATGAATCTCAGTCCGGAAGGGAACCTTCCGGGCTACTGGGGGCCTTGGGGCGTGGCCGGCGTTTCAGCCGGTCACGCCGTGTCGAACGGCCCACAGGGCGGCCTGGGTGCGGTCCGCGAGGTCCAGTTTCATCAGGATGTTCGAGACGTGTGTCTTGACGGTCTTCTCGGACAGGACCAGGGCGCGTGCGATCTCCCGGTTGGAGCGGCCGTCGGCTATCAGGCCCAGCACCTCGCGTTCCCGGTCGGTGAGCGAACCGCCGCGGCCCTGGCCGGAGTTGGCCTCCTCCTGGGAGAGCAGCGCGCCGGCCACCTCCGGCTGGAGCAGGACGTGGCCGGCGTGCACGGAGCGGATGGCGCCGGCGAGCGCGTCGGGGTCCACGTCCTTGTAGACGTATCCGGCGGCGCCGGCGCGCAGGGCCGGGACCACCGTGCGCTGCTCGGTGAAGCTGGTGACGATCAGCACGCGCGCGGGGTTGCCCAGTTCCCGGAGCCGGCGCAGCGCGTCGATGCCGTCCAGGCCAGGCATCTTGACGTCCATCAGGACGACGTCGGGGCGCAGCTCCTCGACGCGGGCGACCCCTTCGGCGCCGTCGGCGGCCTCGCCCACGACCTCGATGTCGTCCTGCACTTCGAGGAAGGTGCGCAGGCCGCGGCGGACGACCTGGTGGTCGTCCACGAGCAGCACTCTGATTGCGTCAGCCACCGGGGACCTCCAGCTCGATCGTGGTGCCCTTGCCGGGCGCCGATTCCACCGTCAGCGTGCCGCCGACGCCGCTCGCCCGGTCGCGCATGGAGACCAGGCCCAGGTGACGCCCCGCGCGGTGCACGGATCCGGGGTCGAAGCCGCCGCCGTCGTCGGTGACGCGCAGCACGGCTCCGCAGCCGCGCCGGTCCACGGTCACGGCGACGTGCGCGCCTCCGGAGTGCCGCAGGGCGTTGTGCAGGGCCTCCTGGGCGACCCGCAGCAGGGCCTCCTCCTGCGCGGCGGGCAGGGCGCGGAAGCCGGTGCTCGCGAACGTCACGCGCGCGGTGTGGGCGCGGTCGAGGACCTGGATCTGGGTGCGCAGGGTGGCGACCAGGCCGTCCTCGTCGAGGGCCGCGGGGCGCAGTTCGACGACGGCTGCGCGCAGTTCGTCGACCGCCTCCGCGGCGAGCGCGGCCACCTGTTGCAGCTCACCCTTGGCGCGCAGCGGGTCGCGGTCGACGAGCGCGGCCGCCGCCTGGGCGGTCAGGCGCAGCGAGAAGAGCTTCTGACTGACCGCGTCGTGCAGTTCGTGGGCGAGCCGGGAGCGCTCCTCGGCGATGGTCAGTTCGCGGCTGCGTTCGTAGAGGCGGGCGTTGGTGAGGGCGATCGCGGCGTGCTGGGCGAGGATGGCCAGCAGTTCCTCGTCCTCCTGGGTGAAACCGCGTCCCCGGTCGTGCCCGTCGCTGTGCGGCGGTCCTTTCTGGGGACGCCGCTTGTTGGCGAGGAACAGCGCGCCGAGGACCTCGTCCCCGTCGCGGATCGGCAGGCCGAGGAAGTCGGACAGCTCGGGGTGGGCGGTCGGCCAGCCCTCGAAGCGCGGGTCCTTGCGGACGTCCGCGAGGCGCACCGGGGTGGCCTCGTGCAGCATCGCGGCCAGGATGCCGTGCTGGCGCGGGAGCGGGCCGATGGCTTTCCACTGGGCGTCGGTGACGCCGTCGACCACGAACTGGGCGAAGCCGCCGTGATCGTCGGGGACGCCGAGGGCGGCGTACTTCGCGTCGAGCAGTTCGCGGGCCGAGGCGACGATCGTCTTGAGGACGTCGCGCACCTCAAGATGCCTGCTCATGGCCAGCAGCGCGGAGCTGACGGCGGCGAGGCCGGACCGGGGGCCTTGACTCATGTCCTCACGGTACCGGCGGGGTGCGACAGCGTGGATCGGACCTGTGACCGCCCGCCCTACGCCGCTGGGCCTAGGCCCGCCGGGGTAGGTCCGGGGGCCCGGCCCGGCGGCGTAGGCCGAAGGGACCCGGTGGGCTGCGGCCCGCGCCCGAGGCGCCGCGGAGGGTGCCGTTCCTACGGTGGGAGCCGCTCGCCGGGCGGCGGCGGGCGGGACCGAGGGGACGGTTGTCATGCCGGTAGCGATCATCACGGGCGCGTCGAAGGGGCTGGGGCGGGCGCTCGCCGGGGCGCTGGCCGCCCGCGGCTGGGACCTGGTGCTGGACGCGCGGGGCGAGGCGGACCTCGCACGGGCGGCGCGGGAGGTCGCCGCGCACGGTACGCGCGTTGAGGCCCGGCCCGGGGATGTCACGGATGCCGGGCACCGGGCCGAACTGGTGACTGTCGCGCGTGCCCTGGGCGGGGTCGATCTGCTGGTGAGCAATGCGAGCGCGCTGGGTGCCGAGCCGCTGGTGCGACTGGCCGAGCTGCCTCTGGCGGGTTTGCGCCGGGCATTGGAGGTGAACGCGGTCGCGGCGCTCGGGCTGGTCCAGGAGGCGCTGCCGCTGTTGCGGGAGTCGGCGGCGGGCGCGGTGATCGTGGTCAGTTCGGACGCGGCGGCCGAGGCGTATCCGACGTGGGGCGGCTACGGGGCCTCGAAGGCCGCGCTGGACCAGCTCGCGGCGGTACTGGGCGAGGAGGAGCCGGGGCTGCGGGTGTGGGCGGTGGATCCCGGGGACATGGCGACGGACCTGTACGCGGCGGCCGTACCGGACGACGACGGTCCGCGGCCCGCGCCGGACCAGGTGGCGCCGGCCTTCCTGCGGCTGCTGGAGCGGCGGCCGGCGAGCGGCCGGTACGGCGCGCCGGCCCTGCTGGGGGCGTGATGAGGTCCGCGCTGCGGATTCCGGACGAGCTGTCCGCGCGGGTGCCGGCCGAGCAGCGCGGCCCGGGGCTGGGCCGGGACGCGGTGCGGCTCCTGGTGTCGCACGGCCGCGAGGTGGCCCATCACGCGTTCGCCGAGTTGCCGCGGCTGCTGCGGGCCGGTGACCTGCTGGTCGTGAACACGTCGCCGACGCTGGCCGCGGCGGTGGACGGGCGGCTCGGGCACGCGCGCGTGGTGGTGCATTTCTCGACGCGCGGGGACGACGGGCGGTGGGCGGTCGAGCTGCGGGATCCGGACGGCAGGGGCACTACGCGCGCGTGGGATCCGAGCGGGGCGCGAAGTGGTCATCGGCCGGGTGGTGGGGACGGGCGGGCGGGCGCGCCCGCGGGGGCGGAGGTGCGGCTGCCCGGTGGTGCCCGGCTGGTGCTGGAGGAGCCGCTGAGCGAGCGCGGGGTGCGGCTGCGGTGGGCGCGGGTGTCCGGGGCGGAGGTCACCGGGCTGCTGCGCGCGTACGGGCGGCCCATCCGTTACTCCTACACGGACCGGGACCAGCCGCTGTCGGCCTACCAGACGGTGTTCGCGTTGCCCACGCCGGACGGGACGGGCAGTGCGGAGATGCCGAGTGCGGCGCGGCCCTTCACGGCGGGCGTGGTGGCGGAGCTGGTGAGCCGGGGCGTGCTGTTCGCGCCGGTCACGCTGCACACCGGGGTGGCCTCGGCGGAGGCGCACGAGCCGCCGTACCCGGAGCGGTTCGCGGTGCCCGGGACCTCGGCGCGGCTGGTCAACGCGGTGCGGGCGGGGCGCGGGGCCATGCCTTCGCAGGGCGGTGGCGGACGGCTTGACAGTGACGGCGGACGACCGGACGTCGACGACGGCGGACGACCGGACGGTCACGGCGGTGGACCGCAGGACGGTCGTGGCGGCCGGGTGATCGCGGTCGGTACGACGGCGGTGCGGGCCCTGGAGTCGGCGGCGGGGCCGGACGGGCTGGTGCGGGCGGCCGAGGGGTGGACGGATCTGGTGGTGACGCCCGAGCGCGGGGTGCGGGTCGTCGAGGGGCTGCTGACCGGGCTGCACGAGCCGGAGGCATCGCACCTGCTGATGCTGGAGGCGATCGCGGGGCGAGCGGCGGTCGACCGTGGCTACGAGGCGGCGCTGAACCGCCTCTACCTGTGGCATGAGTTCGGGGACGTGCACCTCATCCTCCCGGAGGAGAACCCTCACACAGAGCATTGCTCCAGCAACTGTTGGTGAGAGTAGCACCGGCTCCATGTGACGCCGCACATAGGACGCACATCACTTACGAAGGAATATAGTAGACAAATAGGACTACCCCGACAGGGAAAGATGGTCCATTCTGTCCCGATTTGCCCCTAGCCGATCCACTATCGCGAATCGTACGTCACATCTTTGCCATAGGTTTTTGCGACCGCTAAGAATGGCTGCCGTCGCTCAGCACCGCGGGTTCTTCGCCCGCGGTGTGCATGTGGAGAAGAACCGATTCCTCCGCAGAACGAGTGAGCGACCTCCCGCGCTATTCGAAGAGGTCCATCTGCCATGCCGAAGAACATCGTCATTCGCGGTCACGATCTTGCGCTGACCAAACAGCACAGGATCGCGATCGCCGGCGTCAGCGCCATCGGCGTCGCCGCCGTAGCCTTCACCGCGGTTTCTCCCAGTACGCAGACGGTCACCACCGCAGCCCCCGCTTCCGCCGCCCAGGTGGCGTACAGCAACAAGCCGATCCAGAACGTCAAGGGCAGCGTCACCGACCAGCTCGCCGGCCGGAACGCCAAGCTGGACTCCGCCGCCGCCCACCAGAAGGCCGACGCCGCCGCGCACCAGAAGGCCGACGCCGCGGCGAAGAAGGAAGCCGCCGAGCAGCACACCGCCCAGAACGCCGCGAGCCGGTCCGTCCAGCGCGTCCACGCCCAGCAGGTCTCCGTGCGGACCTACCGCAACAACCTCGACGGCTGGATCCGGCAGTCCCTCGACATCATGCGGGCCAAGGGCATCCCGGGCAGCTACTCCGGGCTGCACCGCAACATCATGCGGGAGTCCTCCGGCAACCCGAACGCCATCAACAACTGGGACATCAACGCCATCAACGGCGTCCCGTCGAAGGGGCTGCTCCAGGTCATCCCGCCGACCTTCAGCGCCTACCACGTCAAGGGCACGTCCTGGAACATCTACAACCCGGTCGCCAACATCACCGCCGCCGCCAACTACGCGGCCCACCGGTACGGTTCGATCGACAACGTCAACAGCGCGTACTGAGGTAGGCGCGGGCCTCAGTCGTGAAACGCCGGAGGGCGGCACCCGGAGACCGGGTGCCGCCCTCGGCCCGTTCCCGGGCCCACAGGCGCCTACTTGCGCATGACCTCCGGCTCGTGCCGCCGCAGGAAGCGGGACACGAAGAAGCCGCAGATCACGCCGAGGGCGATCAGCGCGGCCATGTCCATGCCCCAGGCACTGACCGTGTGGTCCCACAACGGATCGGTGTCCCCCGCCGTCGTGGGCGGGCTGATCCGGTTGAAGTCCAGCGTGGTCCCCGCTGCGGCGACGGCCCACCGCGACGGCATCAGATACGAGAACTCGTTGACGCCGACCGAGCCGTGCAGGATGAACAGACAGCCCGTGAAGACGACTTGGACGATCGCGAACATCACCAGCAGCGGCATGGTCTTCTCGGACGTCTTCACCAACGCGGAGATGATCAGGCCGAACATCATCGAACTGAAGCCCAGCGCCATGATCGGGAGCGACAGTTCGATCATCGTGGCACTGCCGAGCACCAGCCCCTGCCCGGGGATCACCCGGTTCACGAAGCCGATCACACCGATCATCAGGCCCTGCAGCAGGGTGATCGTCCCCAGCACGAACACCTTGGACATCAGGTACGCCGAGCGTGACAGGCCGGTCGCACGTTCCCGCTCGTAGATGACCCGTTCCTTGATCAGCTCACGGACGGAGTTCGCCGCGCCCGAGAAGCAGGCGCCCACCGCGAGGATCAACAGGACCGTGGTGGCGGTGCTGTTGGGGATCAGCTCGCCGTTCGGCGCGGGCGGGAACGGCAGCAGCCCCTTGCCCACGTCGATGAGCATGCTCACCGCGCCGAGGACGGCTGGCAGGATCACCATCAGCGCCAGGAAGCCCCGGTCGGAGGCGATCACGGAGACGTAGCGGCGCACCAGCGTGTCGAACTGTGACAGCCAGTCCTTGGGCTTCGACGCCTTCGTCCCCCGCACCGGCGGCACCTGGGCGTCCTGCGGCGCGACCGCGTCGATGTCCGCGGCGTAGATCTGGTAGTGCTCCGAACCCTTCCAGCGGCCGGCCCAGTCGTAGTCGCGGTAGTTCTCGAAGGAGGAGAAGACGTCGGCCCAGGTGTCGTAACCGAAGAAGTTCAGGGCCTCCTCGGGCGGCCCGAAGTAGGCCACGGCACCGCCCGGGGCCATCACCAGGAGCTTGTCGCACAGGGCCAGCTCGGCCACGGAGTGGGTGACGACGAGGATCGTCCGGCCGTCGTCGGCGAGACCGCGCAGCAACTGCATCACATCGCGGTCCATGCCCGGGTCCAGGCCGGAGGTCGGCTCGTCCAGGAAGATCAACGACGGCTTGGTGAGCAGTTCCAGGGCCACCGACACGCGCTTGCGCTGGCCGCCGGAGAGAGCGGTGACCTTCTTGTCCTTGTGGACGTCCAGCTTCAGCTCGCGCAGCACCTCGTCGATCCGGGCCTCGCGCTCGGCCGACGTGGTGTCGGCCGGAAAGCGCAGCTTGGCCGCGTACTTGAGGGCTTTGGCGACGTTCAGTTCCTTGTGCAGGATGTCGTCCTGCGGGACCAGACCGATGCGCTGGCGCAACTCGGCGAACTGCTTGTAGAGGTTGCGGTTGTCGTAGAGGACTTCGCCCTGGTTGGCGGGCCGGTAGCCGGTGAGCGCCTTGAGCAGGGTCGATTTTCCTGAGCCCGAGGGTCCGATGACCGCGACCAGGGACTTCTCCGGGACGCCGAAGGAGATGTCCTTGAGGATCTGCTTGCCCTTGTCGACCGTGACGGTCAGACGGCGCGCCGAGAAGGAGACCTCACCGGTGTCGACGAACTCTTCCAGGCGGTCGCCGACGACCCGGAAGGTGGAGTGGCCGACGCCGACGATGTCGTTCGGGCCGAGCAGCGCCGAACTGCCCTTGGCGATCGGCTGGCCGTTGAGGTACGTGCCGTTGTGCGAGCCGAGGTCGCGGATCTCCGTGCGGCCGTCGGGCGCCGCGTGGAACTCGGCGTGCCTGCGGGAGACCTGGAGGTCGCCGACTACCAGGTCGTTCTCCAGTGCGCGGCCGATGCGCATCACGCGGCCGAGCGCCAGCTGGTGGATCGTGGTGGGACGCTCCCCGTAGACCGGCGGCTCCCCCGCGCCGGCACCGGGGCGCTCGCCCTGCTGCCGCGGGATCGACGGCGGTCGGTCGGCCTGCTGCCGCTCCGGCGGGGGCGCCTGCCGCGCCCAGTCGGCCCCCACGCCCTGTGCCGCGTACGGCTGTTGGCCGGGCTGGGTGACCACGGCCGTGGCACCGGACAGGCTCAGCAGCGGCCCGTCGGCGGCGCTGCCGAGGTGCACGGCCGAGCCCGGACCGATCTCCGTCCGCTGGATCCGCCGGCCCTCCACGAAGGTGCCGTTGGTACTGCCGTGGTCATTGATGACCCAACTGTGGCCGGTGAAACCGACCGTCGCATGCCGCCAGGACACTCTGGCGTCGTCGAACACGATGTCCACCTGCGGATCGCGTCCGAGGGTGTAGCTCTTGGACGGGTCGAGCGTCCAGGTCCGTCCGTTTGTTTCCAGTACGAGTTCCGGCACTCCATGCCCCACTGAGTTGTCCCCCGCATGTCCCCACTTCACAGGGAGTCTAGGGTTGTCGAACAGCGTGGGGAACTATTTCAGGTTCGGCCCCTGACCGAAAGACGGGCCTTGTCACGAGCTCGTAGCAGTGCATCGATCTTTCGTTGACGGGTGTCGATGCCGCACTGGACAGTGGAGTTCCCATACGAGGGGCATGCGCGACCGCCGGCCGCGCAGCGGATCGGGAGTCTGCCATGAGCGCTGTCACGGAAGTCAGGACCGGGCCACCAGGCACAAAGGTGCCGTGGGGAAATGTCCTGCTGTCCGCGACAGTCGCCGTGAGCTGGGCATTGATCGGGATGGCGGGCACGGCCGCGCTCGGTCTGCATCTGCTGGGAGCGGACTCGGCCGGCTCGCTCGGCCCGATGACTGCGGCGGTTGTGGCACTCGGGGCCGGTGGTTCGGTCTCCCCGTCCGGAGATCTCTCTGCTTTCGGGCTGACGGGTGCTCAGGCGCACACGGCCGTCGAGATCACGCCACTGGGCGTGAGTCTGGTGGGCGCCCTCCTGCTGTCGTGGGTCTTCCTGCGGTCGCTGCGGTCGGCCGGAGCCGTGATCGCGCCGTCCGAACTCCTGGCGCGCGCGGGCGCGGTGGTCGTGGTGTTCGTGGCCCTGCTGGGCGCGCTCGCCTGGGCCGGGCACGACGTCGTCACGATCGACGGCGGTTCGCTCGGACTCGACAAACTGCCCGGCACCGGCGGGAGTGACGGGGGCGTCGGCATCCCTGGTCTCGGAGACCTCGGCGGCCTCGGGGACCTCGGCGGACTGCTGCCGGACAAGATAGGCGATCTGGTCGACGCAAAGGCGGCGGTCGGTTTCACGGTGGAAACGGCGCCCACCCTGCTCGGCGGGCTCGGCTGGGTCGTGGGCGTCCTGCTGATCGCGCTGCTCGCCACGCGCCGCGCCCCGCTGCCGCGTGGCTTCGATGCCGTGCACCGGGTGGTCAGGCCGGCTGTCTCGGCCCTGGCCGGTGTACTGGTCATGGCCGTCGTCGCGGGTCTCGCGGCGACGGTGTTCGCCGCGATCGGCGATGACCACCCCGGGCGCATCACGGGCGCGGCGCTGCTCGGCACGCCCAACGGGGTGTGGCTGGGCGTCCCGGTCGGGCTGTTCGTACCCTTCGACGGCAAGGCGACGGGCGCCCTGGCCTCGCTGCTGCCCGATCCGCTGGACCGGCTTCTCGGCGGGAGTCCCGACCAGCCCGTGACACTGTCGCGACTGGCCGACCTGGACGGCCGGGTGTGGCTGCTCGGGGTGGCGGCGGTCCTCATGATGCTGCTGGCCGGGGTGCTGACGGCGGTGCGTACGCCGGTGGGGACGCGGGGCGGCACCGGGGTCGTGGGAGGCGTTCGGGCAGGTAGCGGCGCACGGGGTGCGGGCGGTACGGGGGCTGTGGGCAGCGCTGCGACCGCGGGCGACGCGGAGAAGGCGGGCAGTGCGGGCGGCGCGGTTTCCCCGGGTGCGGCGGGTTCCGGCCCGCCCGGTCCGGGGGCGCTCGGATTCGCCGGACGCTGCGCGCTGCGGCTGGGGGTGACGACCGCGCTGGCGCTGCCCGTGCTCGCCTGGCTGGCGGATGTCTCCGTGGGCGGCTCGCTGTCGGTGTTGGGTTTCGACGCGTTCGGTGCCGGGATCGAGTTGCACGGACGGCTCGGCACGGCCCTGCTCCTGGGCGCCGTCTGGGGTGCGGGAGCGGGGGCGGCGGGTGCGCTGCTGGCGTGGGCGGTCGGTGCCGCCGGCCGGCGCGCGGCACCATTGGCTCTGGCTGCGGCACCGTCGGCTCCGGACGGCGGCTCGGACGGCGGCTCGGACGGCGGATGGCCGGTGTACGGGCCGCCCGGCGAGGGCACCGGGCCCTACACGCCTCGGACGCCCCACCGGCCGCCCAACCCCGATACCAACCCGTATCTCCAGGTGCCGGACGAACTGCGGGATCCCGGGATCACCGGGGCACGCCGGGCCGGTGGACCGGCCGGAACGGCGCAGGACGGCACCCGGCCCGTGAACGACCCCCTGTCCTCCGGCGGAGCGCGGCCCGTGGACGGATCCCGGCCGCCGGACGGGCCGCGGCCGCCCGACGACGTGTACGGTGCCGCCACCATGATCGGGCCGGTCGACCCGCCACCGCGTCCGGGCAGCCCGCCCGGGCAGCGTCCCGGACCGCGCGCGGGGAACCGGCCGGCGGGGGCACCCGACGGTGGTCCGCCGCCCCCGCCGCCCCCGCCACCGGCTCCCCCGAGGAGGCCGGGCAGCCGTGGCTGAGCCAGGCCGGCTCCAGGACGGGCACGGTGGGTGAAGACGACGACGCACGGCTGGGGCCGGTCCCCGCGCGGCGCGGTGGCCCGCGGTGCCGTGCTTTCTTCGGGCAGTCGTCCGTGTGGGTCGGTGCCCGCGCGGGCGGGGTGCCCGGGGCGGGCACCGGTCGACGGGACGGACGGATCCCTGGCGGCGGCACGCAGTGACGTGGACCTCGTGGCAGGGCGGAGCCGGGCTCGGTGACGTCGGCGTCCTGGCAGGGCGGGCCGCCGCCCGATGCTGTCGGCGCGGCGTGGGAGCGCGGGTGCCTGCGGCCCCGACGGGGTGGCGGCTGATGATGTCGTCGGGGCGTCCGAGCATTCCGAGCACGGGCGCCGCCGACAGCAGCGGGGGTGCCGCCACCGGAGAAGGCGGAGACGAGTGGGCCGGGACCGGGAGAGGCCAGGACCGGGAGAGGCCAGGAGCCCGGCGGCCGGCGCACGGCGACGGCGGGTCGGACCGCACAGCGGTGTCACCGCGACGGTGACGGTGACGGTGACGGGGTCGGTGGCTCAAGGCCACGGCGACGGTACTGGTCAGCCGTGTGGAGCGACCCTCAAGAGGATCAGGTGTGACCCGCCCGCAAGGCTTGCGACACCGACCCGACACCAACTGTTCCGTGTCCGCCAGCCGGACCTCAAGGGCAGCAGGCACGGAGTGCCGGATACGGTGGATGGACCATGAGCGCATCGCGAACTCCCGAGGTCCCCACCCTCCTCGTCAAGATCTTCGGCAAGGACCGGCCCGGTATCACGGCCGGCCTGTTCGACACCCTTGCCGCCTTCTGCGTCGACGTGGTCGACATCGAGCAGGTCGTCACTCGTGGCCGGCTCGTGCTCTGTGTGCTCGTGACCGAGCCGGACGCCGGGCTGGAGGGTGCCTTGCGGGCCACCGTGCACAGCTGGGCCGACTCGATGAAGATGCAGGCGGAGATACTCTCCGGGCACGGCGACAACCGGCCGCGCGGCCTCGGCCGCTCCCTGGTGACCGTGCTGGGCCATCCGCTCACCGCCGAGTCGACGGCCGCCGTCGCCGCCCGGATCGCGAAGACCGGCGGCAACATCGACCGGATCTTCCGGCTCGCCAAGTACCCGGTGACCGCGGTCGAGTTCGCGGTGTCCGGCGTGGAGACCGAGCCGCTGCGCACCACCCTGGTCTCGGACGCGGCGGTGCTCGGCGTCGACATCGCGGTCGTCGCCGCGGGCCTGCACCGGCGGGCCCAGCGGCTGGTCGTGATGGACGTCGACTCGACCCTCATCCAGGACGAGGTGATCGAACTCTTCGCCGCGCACGCCGGCTGCGAGGACCAGGTCGCCGAGGTGACGGCCGCCGCCATGCGTGGGGAACTGGACTTCGAGCAGTCACTGCACGCGCGGGTGGCACTGCTGGCGGGACTGGACGCCTCGGTGGTGTCCAAGGTGCGCAGCGAGGTGCGGCTGACGCCGGGCGCGCGGACCCTGATCCGCACGCTGAAGCGGCTCGGCTACCAAGTCGGCGTGGTGTCCGGCGGATTCACCCAGGTCACCGACGACCTCAAGGAACGGCTGGGGCTTGACTTCGCCCATGCCAACACCCTGGAGATCGTCGACGGGAAGCTGACCGGCCGGGTCATAGGTGACGTCGTCGACCGGGCGGGCAAGGCGCGGCTGCTGCGCCGGTTCGCCGCCGAGGCCGGTGTACCGCTCGCCCAGACGGTGGCGATCGGCGACGGCGCCAATGACCTGGACATGCTGAACGCGGCCGGTCTGGGCGTCGCCTTCAACGCCAAGCCGGTCGTCCGCGAGGCCGCGCACACCGCGGTGAACGTTCCCTTCCTGGACACGGTCCTGTATCTGCTGGGCATCACCCGCGAAGAGGTCGAGGCGGCGGACGCCCACGACGAGACCGACGCGGCGGGTCCGCACGACGAGAGCTGACCCCCCCGGACCGCGCTCCCCCACCCCACCACTACCCGACGGCGTGTCCGGCGGCGCTGTGGCCCCGGCGGGCCCGCCGGGTAGGGCGCGGCGCCATATCCGCCGGGTGGTGCGCGGCGCCATCCGGTCCTGTCGGGTCCGGACACCGTGGCGGCGCCGGACCCTGACTGCGTCGTCTCCCCGAGCGAATCCCCCGACGGAGTCCCCCGCCCGTGCCGGACCCCGGCCGGCCCCGACGAGGCCGACGGAGATCAGCCGGTCACTCGGAGGGCGCCCAGTAGTCCGCCAGCGCCGCCTTCCCCGGCTCCAGGCCCTTCCACGAGCAGTCGAAGGACAGTACGGCGAAGGCTGCGGCGGGGAAGCCACGGCGCTCCATCCGCTCATGGGCGTCGCCGTCGGCGGTACCGGACAGGATCTCGGCCAGGCCGTGCACACCCGGGTTGTGGCCGATCAGGATCAGGGTCCGGATGTCGTCCGGGACCTCGTTGAGCACGGCGATGATCTCGCCGGGCGACGCCTCGTAGAGCCGCTCCTCGTAGACGGTTTTCGGCCGGTGCGGAAGTTCCTGCACGGCGAGCTTCCAGGTCTCGCGGGTCCGGACCGCGGTGGAGCACAGGGCCAGATCGAAGGAGAGGCCGTTGTCGGCCAGTCTGCGCCCGGCGACTGCGGCGTCCATGCGGCCCCGCTCGGCGAGCGGCCGCTCGTGGTCGGTCACCTGTGGCCAGTCGGCTTTCGCATGCCGGAAGAGGACGATCCTACGGGGTTCTGCGACGCTCATGAGATCCAGCTTCGCATGAAACAAACCGTGCGGCGCAGGGAGTTGACCAGCGGCATCCGGGCCTGCGGGCGCCCGGCCTAGCGGGCCACCAGCTGCTGCACACGTTCTATGAGGTGGGTGACGCCCGGATCACCGGTGGCCGCCTGGGCGTCCGAGGGATTCAGGACCAGCACCAGCAGGACGACGAAACCGAGCGTGGGAAGGGCCAGCGCCCACCAGGGCAGCCGGATGCCGACGCCGGCCGTGGTCGCCGAGCGGGGCTGTGTGCGCGTACGGGCCGACATGATCGCCTCCGCTGGTCTCCGAGTGGTCGGTGACCGCCTGGCGCGGTCACATCTCGAAGGTAGGCAATCCGCGGGCACCAACCCATCCGGTGATCCACCTACTTCACCCTGACACTCACCCCCTAGGGGATGGGGGGCTTTCCCCACCCCCGGGCGGCCGGGATGTGATCAGGGGGACAGGAGGGTCGCGACGATGGCGATGAGCGCGAAGATGGCGAAGAACGAGCCGAAGACGATCAGCATCTTCTTCTGGCCGTTCTGAGGGTTCGGGTCGAGCACGGGCATGCCGCCCAGTCTCGCATCCTCGGGGCGCGTCCGGGCCGCCGGGGCACCCGGAGACCGCTCCGGGCGGGTCGCGGTGGGCTGCGGCCCCACTCGCGTCGAGAGGGCGCCGCATCCGGATCACGGGCATGCCGCATCCGGATCGAGAGCGAGCCGCGCCCGGACGACGTCCGCACGGGCCGGCGGACGAAGGAAGACGGAGGACGGCCCCTCGCCCGAGCCGCCCTCCGTCCCGTCCGCCCACTCCGCCTCGTCCGCCGACGCCGTCCGCTCCCCGTCCTGTCCGCCCGCTCCGCCCGCTCCGGCCGCTCCGGCCGCTCCGGCCGCCGACTCCGTCCGCTCTGCGGGAGGTGCTGGTGGATGCGTCAGCCGGCCGCCTCTTCCTCGACGGTCCGGTCGCGGCCCGCCAATACGCCCACCGCGATCTGCGGGATCATGAGACCGGCCATGAGGGCGATGGGCAGGCCCCAGCCGCCGCTGCTCTGGTAGAGCACCCCGACCAGCAGCGGCCCGGGGATCGATATCAGGTAGCCGGTGCTCTGTGCGAACGCGGAGAGCTGCGCGACGCCCGCGCCGGTCCTGGCCCGCATGCCGACCATGGTGAGGGCCAGCGGAAAGGAACAGTTGGAGATGCCGAGCAGCAGGGCCCAGGCCCAGGCGCCGCCGGCCGGGGCCAGGTACAGGCCCGCGTAGCCGGCCAGGCCGCAGATGCCGAGCGCGAGCACGATCGGCCCCTGGCTGGGCAGCCGGGCGGCCAGCCGCGGAATCACGAAGGCCAGCGGTACGCCCATGAACATCGTGACGGCGAGGAGCAGACCCGCGGTGCTCGCGGAGACACCCGCGTCGCGGAAGATCTGCGCCATCCAGCCCATGATGATGTAGGCGGCGGTGGCCTGGAGCCCGAAGAAGACGGCGAGCGCCCAGGCCGTGCGACTCCGGGCGATCCGCAGCTCGGGCGCCTGGTCCCGCCCGGCCACCGCGGGCTCGGGCGCCTGATGCCGCGCATCCGCCGCCGGCCCCGCTGCCCGGGACCGCTCGTCGGTCGCGGGCCCCGAGGCCCGGCCGGGGGCGGTCCGCCGGTCCCGGACCAGCGGCAGCCACGGCAGGATCGCCGCGGCGGCGAGCACCGCCCACACGCCGAGCCCGGCCCGCCAACTGCCGCCGAGCGCCTCGGTCATGGGCACGGTGACCGCCGCGGCCAGCGCGGTGCCGAGGGCGAGGGCCATCGAGTACAGCCCGGTCATGGAGCCCACCCGGTCCGGGAACCAGCGCTTGACGATGACCGGCATGAGGACGTTGCTGACCGCGATGCCCATCAGCGCCAGGGCGCTCGCGGCGAGGAACCCGGCGGTGCCCCCGGCGAACGGCCGTACGGCCAGGCCCGCGGTGATGGCGGCCATGCCGGCGCACACCACCGCACCCGGGCCGAAGCGGCGGGCGAGCCGGGGGGCCATGACGCCGAAGACGGCGAAGCAGAACGGCGGTACGGAGGTGAGCAGCCCGGCCACGCTGCCGCTCATGCCGAGGCTGTCGCGGACCTCCTCCAGGAGCGCACCGAGGCTGGTGATGGCCGGGCGGAGGTTGAGCGCGGCGAGGACGATGCCGACGACGACCAGGCGCATCGCCCACGCGCGCGTGCCGTCCGCCGGGGGTGCGGAGGTGGCGGCGTCCGCCCCGGGGCGGGTGCCGCCCGCGGCGGGCGGCGCGTCCGTCTGCCGCTTCGTCGTGTCCGTCGGCCGGGTTTCCTTGCTCACCATGAATCTCATCATAGAATGATGGGATGATTGGCTGTCCATTCCCGGGGCTCCGCCCCCCGGGCCCGGCGTGCGAAGGTGTGCCATGCCCCTGAGCCATCCCCGTCGCTCGGCGCTGTCCGAGCAGGTCATCGCCGAGCTGCGGAACCAGATCGCCTCCGGCGAGTGGCCGGTCGGCTCCCGCATCCCGACGGAACCGGAGCTGGTCGAGCAGCTCGGTGTCGCCCGCAACACGGTCCGTGAGGCCGTCCGCGCGCTCGCCCACAACGGCCTGCTGGACATCCGCCAGGGTTCCGGCACCTTCGTCGTGGCGACCAGCGAGCTGGCCGGCGTGATGCACCGGCGCTTCGCCGACGCCGATCCGCGGCACATCGCCGAGCTGCGTTCCACGCTGGAGTCGTCCGCGGCGAGACTGGCCGCCGAGCGGCGCACCGAGAAGGACCTGAAGCAGTTGGAGGCCATCCTCGTGCGGCGCGAGGAGATCTGGGAGTCGGGTGACCCGGAGGCGTTCGTGACCGCGGACGCCACCTTCCACCTGGCCGTGGTGGCGGCCTCGCACAACGACGTCATGACCGCCATGTACGCCGACCTGGGCGAGGTGCTGCGGGACTGGCTGCGCGCGGACGTGGGGACCGGTCTGACGCCGGAGACGTACATGGACCACGCCCGGCTGGTCGACGCGATCCGCGCGGGCGACGCGGAGACGGCCGGGGCGGAGGCCGCGAGCTATCCGTTCCTGTGCCGTCCGGGCCGGCTCAGCCCGCCGTCTCCCGGCTGAAGGACGGGGAACACCACCGCGGGCACCGGCTGACGGCCGACCGTGAGGTGCTCCGCCCGGCCGGGGCGGTCGGCCGGGGCGGTCGGCCGGGGCGGTCGGCCCGGGGCCCAACAGGCTGAACGGACTAACGGGCCGAACGAGCCGAACGGGCCGAACGGATGGATCCCGACCGGCGGGGGCCCGCATGCGATCCCGAACGGGCCGAGGCCCGTACCCCTGCGGGTACGGGCCTCGGTCCACGGCCGGACGGACGGGCAGACGGCCGGCGGCCGGACGGACGGGCACGCGGCCGGTGACCAGTCCTCGGTCAGACGGCCGGTAGCCAGTCCTCGGTCAGACGGCCGGTGGCCGGTCCGCGGTCAGGCGCCGATGGCGTGCAGACCGCCGTCGACGTGGATGATCTCGCCGGTGGTCTTCGGGAACCAGTCGCTCAGCAGAGCGACGATGCCCTTGCCGGCCGGCTCGGGGTCGGCCAGGTTCCACTCCAGCGGGGAGCGGTTGTCCCAGATGGAGGCCAGGCCGTCGAAGCCCGGAATGGACTTGGCGGCCATGGAGGCGAGCGGGCCCGCCGAGATCAGGTTGCAGCGGATGTTCTGCTTGCCCAGGTCACGCGCCATGTAGCGGTTGGTGGCCTCCAGGGCGGCCTTGGCCGGGCCCATCCAGTCGTACTGCGGCCAGGCGAACTGGGCGTCGAAGGTGAGGCCCACGACCGAGCCGCCGTTCTGCATCAGCGGCAGGCAGGCCATGGTGAGCGACTTCAGGGAGAACGCCGAGACGTGCATGGCCGTGGCGACCGACTCGAACGGGGTGTTCAGGAAGTTGCCGCCCATGGCGTCCTGCGGCGCGAAGCCGATGGAGTGCACGACACCGTCGAGGCCGCCCAGCTCCTCCCCGACGATGTCGGCCAGCCGGGCCAGGTGCTCGTCGTTGGTCACGTCCAGCTCGATGACCTTGGTGGGCTTGGGCAGCTTCTTGGCGATGCGCTCGGTCAGCGTCGGCCGCGGGAAGGCGGTCAGGATGATCTCCGCGCCCTGCTCCTGGGCCAGCTTGGCCGCGTGGAAGGCGATGGAGGACTCCAGCAGCACACCGGTGATCAGGACGCGCTTGCCGTCGAGGATTCCGCTCATGGTGATCAGTGACCCATTCCCAGTCCGCCGTCAACGGGGATGACGGCTCCAGTGATGTACGAGGCGTCGTCCGAGGCGAGGAACCGCACCGTCGCGGCGATCTCCTCCGGCTGCGCGTAGCGGGCGAGCGGCACCTGCGCGACGATGTCCGCGCGCTGCTCGTCGGTGAGCGCCCTGGTCATGTCGGTGTCCACGAAACCGGGCGTGACGACGTTGAAGGTGATGTTGCGCGAACCCAGCTCCCGGGCGAGGGAGCGGGCGAAGCCGACGAGCGCGGCCTTGGAGGCGGCGTAGTTCGCCTGGCCCGCGGAGCCGAGCAGCCCGACGACGGAGGAGATCAGCACGACGCGTCCCTTCCGGGCGCGCAGCATGGCACGGTTGGCACGCTTGACCACCCGGAAGGTACCGGTGAGGTTGGTGTCGATGACCGAGGTGAAGTCCTCCTCGGACATGCGCATCAGGAGCTGGTCCCGGGTGATGCCGGCGTTGGCGATCAGCACCTCGACCGGACCGTGCTCGGCCTCGATCTCCTTGTACGCCTGCTCCACCTGCTCGGGGTCGGTGATGTCGCACTTGACGGCGAGGAAGCCGGACGGCGGCTCACCCGAGCGGTAAGTGATCGCGACCTTGTCGCCTGCGTCGGCGAAGGCGCGGGCGATGGCGAGGCCGATGCCCCGGTTGCCTCCGGTGACGAGAACCGAGCGGCTCAACGGATCACCCTTTCATTTGCGGTCTGACACATCCGCCCGAACACCTGGATGACAGGCGGCTACGTCGAAAACCTATCGGGCCGGGCACGCCTTGGAGCGATCGGGCGCCCACAGTGGCTCGCGCGGGTCGCTGTCGGATCCCTACAGAAAGCCCGGCACGACGGGCCGGAACCCGTGGCCCGCGGGACCGGCGACGCGGAGCGAAACATGTGGTCCGCGGACCCCGTCGCGCGACATGATCGGACCCGACAGGCCACGACAGCAGGGAGACCTCCGTGCCTCATTCCATCGACGAAGCCTTCACGGCGCTTCCGCTACGGGCCCTGGCCGACGCCGCGCTGGCACGCGCGCGTGCGCTGGGGGCCGCGCACGCGGACTTCCGGTTCGAGCGGGTGCGCAGCGCGTCCTGGCGGCTGCGGGACGCCAAGCCCGCGGGCACGTCCGACACCACCGACCTGGGCTACGCGGTGCGGGTCGTGCACGGCGGCACCTGGGGCTTCGCCTCGGGGGTCGACCTGACCCCGGACGCCGTCGCCAAGGTCGCCGCACGGGCCGTCGCGATGGCGAAGCTCTCCGCCCAGGTGATCAGGGCCGCCGGGTCGGACGAGGTCGTCGAGCTGGCCGACGAGCCGGTGCACGCCGAGCGGACCTGGGTCTCGTCGTACGAGATCGACCCGTTCTCGGTGCCCGACGAGGAGAAGTCGGCGCTGCTGGCCGACTGGAGCGCGCGGCTGCTGGCGGCGGACGGTGTCAGCCATGTGGACGCCTCGCTGCTCACCGTGCACGAGAACAAGTTCTACGCCGACACGGCGGGGACCGTCACCACCCAGCAGCGGGTGCGGCTGCATCCGCAGCTGACCGCGGTGTCGGTCGACGAGGCCAGCGGCGAGTTCGACTCGATGCGCACCCTCGCGCCGCCGGTCGGCCGCGGCTGGGAGTACCTCACCGGGACCGGCTGGGACTGGGAGGGCGAGCTGGAGCGGATGCCCGGACTGCTCGCCGAGAAGATGCGCGCGCCGAGCGTCGAGGCGGGCCCGTACGACCTGGTCGTCGACCCGTCCAACCTGTGGCTGACCATCCACGAGTCCATCGGCCACGCCACCGAACTGGACCGGGCGCTCGGCTACGAGGCCGCCTACGCGGGCACCTCCTTCGCCACCTTCGACCAGCTGGGCAAGCTGAAGTACGGCTCCGAGCTGATGAACGTCACCGGTGACCGCACCGCCGAGCACGGCCTGGCCACCGTCGGGTACGACGACGAGGGCGTCGCGGCCCAGTCCTGGGACCTGGTCAAGGACGGCACGCTGGTCGGCTACCAGCTGGACCGGCGCATCGCGAAGCTGACCGGCTTCGAACGCTCCAACGGGTGCGCGTTCGCCGACTCCCCCGGGCATGTGCCCGTGCAGCGGATGGCCAATGTGTCGCTCCAGCCGGACCCGGCGGGGCTGTCCACGGAGGACCTGATCGGGGGCGTCGACCGCGGCATCTACGTCGTCGGCGACCGGTCCTGGTCCATCGACATGCAGCGCTACAACTTCCAGTTCACCGGACAGCGCTTCTTCCGGATCGAGAACGGGCGGATCACCGGTCAGCTGCGGGACGTCGCCTACCAGGCCACGACCACCGACTTCTGGGGTTCCATGGCGGCCGTCGGCGGCCCGCAGACCTATGTGCTGGGCGGCGCCTTCAACTGCGGCAAGGCGCAGCCGGGCCAGGTGGCCGCCGTGTCGCACGGGTGCCCCGCCGCCCTGTTCAAGGGTGTCAACATCCTCAACACGACGCAGGAGGCCGGCCGATGAGCGCCCGTACCAACAAGCCGCACGAGATCGTCGAGCAGGCTCTCGCGCTGTCCCGGGCCGACGGGTGCGTGGTGATCGCCGACGAGCACTCGACCGCCAATCTGCGCTGGGCGGGCAACGCGCTGACCACCAACGGCGTCACCCGGGGCCGTACGCTGACCGTCGTCGCGACCGTCGACGGCAAGGAGGGCACGGCCTCTGGGGTGGTCTCGCGTTCGGCCGTGACCGCCGAGGAGCTTCAACCGCTGGTCCGGGCCGCGGAGGCCGCCGCGCTCGGTGCCGGGCCGGCCGAGGACGCCCAGCCGCTGGTCACGGGCGTGCCGGAGGCCCCGGACTTCACCGACGCGCCCGTCGAGACCTCGTCGGCGGTGTTCGCGGACTTCGCCCCGGCGCTCGGCGAGGCGTTCGCACGCGCGCGTGCGGGCGGCCGGGAGCTGTACGGCTTCGCCAACCACGAGCTGGTCTCCACGTATCTGGGCACGTCCACGGGGCTGCGGCTGCGGCACGACCAGCCGACCGGCACCCTGGAGCTGAACGCCAAGTCGCCGGACCGTACGCGCTCGGCGTGGGCGGGCCGCTCCACGCGGGACTTCAAGGACGTCGACCCGGGCGCGCTCGACGCCGAGCTGGCCGTGCGCCTCGGCTGGGCCGAGCGGCGGGTGGAGCTGCCCGCGGGCCGGTACGAGACGCTGCTGCCGCCGACCGCGGTGGCGGACCTGCTGATCTACCAGCTGTGGTCGGCGTCGGGCCGGGACGCGGCCGAGGGCCGGACGGTCTTCTCCAAGCCGGGCGGCGGTACCCGCCTCGGCGAGAAACTCACCGAGTTGCCGCTGACCCTGCGCAGCGACCCGGACGAGCCCGGCCTGGAGAGCGCCCCGTTCGTCGTCGCGCACTCCTCCGGCGGCGATCAGTCGGTGTTCGACAACGGGCTGCCGGTGCGGGCCACGGAGTGGATCGGCGACGGCGCGGTGAAGCACCTGACGACCACCCGGCACAGTGCGGCCCTGACCGGGCTGCCGGTGGCCCCGGCGATCGGGAACCTGATCCTGGACGGCGGCGACGAGCGCTCGCTGGAGGAGATGGTCGCGGCCACCGGGCGGGGGCTGCTGCTGACCTGCCTCTGGTACATCCGCGAGGTCGATCCGGCGACGCTGCTGCTGACCGGGCTGACCCGGGACGGGGTGTACCTCGTGGAGAACGGCGAGGTGACCGGGCAGGTCAACAACTTCCGGTTCAACGAGTCGCCGGTGGATCTGCTGGGGCGGGCCACGGAGGCGGGGCGTACCGAGAAGACGCTGCCGCGCGAGTGGAGCGACTGGTTCACCCGGGCCGCGATGCCCGCGCTGCGCATCCCCGATTTCAATATGAGCTCGGTCAGCCAGGGCGTATAACCTCGTAGGCGTTCCCGGTCGGCCGTCGGCCGGCCGGCCGAGATCATCCGAGGAGACACGAGAACCGTGACGGACATCGTCGACGAGCTGAAGTGGCGCGGGCTGTTCGCCCTGTCCACCGACGAGGATGCTTTGCGCAAGGCGCTCGCGGACGGTCCCGTCACGTTCTATTGCGGTTTCGACCCGACCGCGCCGTCGCTGCACGTGGGGCATCTGGTGCAGGTGCTGACCGTGCGCCGGCTCCAGCAGGCCGGGCACCGGCCGCTGGCCCTGGTGGGCGGCGCGACGGGGCTGATCGGCGACCCGCGTCCGACCGCGGAGCGCACGCTGAACGACCCGGAGACGGTGTCCGGCTGGGTGCACCGGCTGCGCGGCCAGATCGAGCCGTTCCTCTCCTTCGAGGGGGAGAACGCGGCGGTCATGGTCAACAACCTGGACTGGACCGAGGGCCTGTCCGCGATCGAGTTCCTGCGGGACATCGGCAAGCACTTCCGGGTCAACAAGATGCTGACGAAGGACTCCGTGGCCCGGCGCCTGGAGTCCGACCAGGGCATCAGCTACACGGAGTTCAGCTACCAGATCCTCCAGGGCATGGACTTCCTCCAGCTCTACCGGAGGTACGGCTGCACGCTCCAGCAGGGCGGCAGCGACCAGTGGGGCAACCTCACGGCCGGTCTCGACCTGATCCACAAGCTGGAGCCGCACGCGGACGTGCACGCGCTGGCGACGCCGCTGATGACCAAGGCGGACGGCACGAAGTTCGGCAAGACCGAGGGCGGCGCCGTCTGGCTCGACCCGGAGATGACGTCGCCGTACGCGTTCTACCAGTTCTGGTTGAACGTGGACGACCGGGACATCTCCACCTACCTGCGGATCCTGTCCTTCAAGTCCCGTACGGAGCTTGAGGAGTTGGAGCGGCAGACCGAGGAGCGTCCGCAGGCTCGGGCGGCGCAGCGCGCGCTGGCCGAGGAGCTGACGACGCTGGTGCACGGCGCCGACCAGACGGCCGCGGTGATCGCCGCGTCCAGGGCGCTGTTCGGTCAGGGCGAGCTGGCTGAGCTGGACGAGCGGACGCTGACGGCCGCGCTGTCCGAGGTGCCGCACGTCCGGGTCGCCGAGCTGGGGCAGGTGACCGACCTGTTCGCGGAGGTCGGTCTGGTGCCGAGCAGGTCGGCCGCGCGCCGCACGGTCAAGGAGGGCGGCGCCTACGTGAACAACGTCAAGGTCACCGCCGAGGACGCCGTCCCCGCCGCGGCGGACCTGCTGCACGGCCGCTGGCTGGTGCTGCGCCGGGGCAAGAGGAACCTGGCGGCGGTCGAGGTCACGTCCGGCTGAGGATCCGGCCGGGACGAAGTCGCAGGGCGGCTCCTCGCCAGGGGCCGCCCTGCGTCCTGTCCACGGGCGCCGTCGGTCCTGTCCGCCGGCGCCCTCAGGCCCTTCGCTCCTGCTTCCTGCGCCCCCACACCGCCATGTACGCCATGTCCCCGAGGAAGACGATGATGATCGCGGCGATGAGCTGGAAGAGATGCCGGGTCCAGTCGACACCGGGGGTCGAGGCGACACCGGCGGCGCGCGCGACCGCGTTGCCCACGATGGCGCCGAGGATGCCGAAGATGGTGGTCAGCCAGAGGGGACTGTGCTGCTTGCCCGGGATGACCGCCTTGGCGATGATGCCGAGCACGAATCCCACGATGATCGCCCACAACCAGCCCATGGTCGCCTCCTCGTCCGGCCCGACGTGAGCACTAGGCCCAGTTTCCGGCGGCCCGCCGTACGGCGCATGTCGGGCAAGGCCATGCGGTACGGGCGCGGGTGCGGCACACCTGTGCGCCCCGTGCGCCCCGTGCGCCCCGTGCGCCCTGTGCGCCACGTGCTCCGTCGCCGCCCGGGGCGGACGCCGCCCCGGTCTCGTGGGCGGAACAGGCGCGGCGTAACGTGGAGGCTGTCCTGGCCCGGTGTGCCCATCGGGTGCGGGCCTGGTACGGGCCGGGAGAATCCCGAGGCGGGCGGACGGTGAGCAGTGATGCGGAAGCAGCGCGGTGACGGCAACGTCCAGGTGTTCCGGATCACCGGCGCCCGGACGGGCCTGGCCGAGGACGTGCGCGGCCGGCAGCGCCGGTATGTCATCTCCATGTCCGTCCGGACCGTCGCGGTGATCCTGGCCGCCTCGCTCTGGAACGTCGAACGGCACGTCGCGATCGTGGCGTTGGTGCTCGGGGCGATCCTCCCCTACGTCGCGGTGGTGATCGCCAACGCGGGCCGGGAGCGGCCGCCGTCGCTCCCGTCGACCTTCGTGACCACGCCCCTGCGGCCGACGCTCACGCCGCCGCGGTCGGCGCCGCCCGCGGCGGACGGCCCCGCGGGGTCCGGTCCTGAGCACGCCGGGGCCGATCCGGCGAGCGGGGTGGGTGGTGAGCGGCCCGGCCCCGTGTGAGCTGGGCGGACGCACGGTGTGTGAGCTGGGCGGATGCACAGTCCGGCGGTACGAGGACCGGTCGTACAAAAGGCGACGCCGAGCAGCCACGGGGGGAGCTGCCCGGCGTCGGTCTTTCGCTCCGACGGGGGATGCGGAGCGCGTAGGAAGTATGTCACGGGTGGGCGGCGGCCCGGCACCGGAACGACATTTTGATCTGAGCTTTTCTTGAGCCGGCTGTGGACCGGGGCCCCGCCGCCGTCCCGGCCGCCCCGCTCGCACCACGACATCACCGAGCGGCGCTTACCACACTCCCATCGAAAACTCAAGCCAAAGCTCAAGAAAAGCTCAGATCAATCATGCAGTTCCAGTGCCGGGCAGCGGGGCACTCGCACCATACTGCCAACGCGCTCCGCACCCCGCAGGAGCGGCGGACCGGCAACGGTCGGCTCCCCCAGTCACGCGCCAGGAGGCCCCTCATGCTCGCGATCTGGCAGAACGTCAGGTTTGCCACGGCGTTCGTGGTGTTCGTGCCTCTGGCCTTCGTCTGCCTGACGCTGCTCGTCATCGGGCTGGCGGTGCTGGTCCTGCCCCGGTCACGGCATCCCAGTGCGTTCCGCGCCATGGGGATTCTCCGGCAGGTGGTCGAGGTGCTGGTGTCCGGGCGGCAGCCGGCGCTGCGTTCCTGACGTGCGGATTCGGTTAGGGTCAGGGACGTGAACGCGAATGTCCCCGGCACCGAACCGGCTTCTCCGCGCTGTTCTGCCAAGGGCTGTCCCGCCGACGCCGTGTGGGTGCTCGCGTGGAACAACCCCAAGATCCACACGCCGGAGCGGCGGAAGACATGGCTCGCCTGTGAGGAACACCGGGAGCACCTGTCCCAGTTCCTCGGCGTTCGGGGGTTCCTGAAGGACGTGGTGCGGCTGGAGGCGTGGCAGGAGCAGTCGGGGGGCTGAGGGCGGGGCTCGTGCGCCGGCTGTCGCCGACCGCCCCACGCGCGGAGCCGAATGCCGGTACGGCTCGACGCCCGTCCGACGCTCGCGCCCGTGCGGAGCCGTACTCAGCCTCCGATCGCGGACATCGGCCTGTCCGGCTGGATGAAGTCCGGGTCGTCCAGTCCCGCTCCCGCCTTCTTGCCCCACATCGCGAGCCGCCAGATGCGGGCGATCTCCTCGTCGGGCGCACCCGAGCGCAGCGCGCCGCGCAGATCGGTCTCCTCCCGGGCGAACAGGCAGGTGCGTATCTGCCCGTCCGCGGTCAGCCTGGTGCGGTCGCAGGCCGCGCAGAACGGGCGGGTGACGGAAGCGATGACACCGACCCGCTGCGGGCCGCCGTCGACCAGCCAGCGTTCGGCGGGGGCCGAGCCGCGCTCCTCGGCGCCCTCCGGGGTCAAGTCGAAGCGGGTGCGCAGGGTGGCCAGGATGTCCGCGGCCGTGACCATGCCCTCGCGTTTCCAGCCGTGCTGGGCGTCCAGGGGCATCTGCTCGATGAAACGCAGTTCGTAGCCGTGGTCCAGCGCCCAGGCGAGGAGGTCCGGGGCCTCGTCCTCGTTCAGGCCCGGCATCAGGACCGTGTTGACCTTGACCGGGGTGAGACCCGCGGCGCGGGCGGCGTCGAGGCCGTCCAGGACGTCCTGGTGGCGGTCGCGGCGGGTGAGGGCCTTGAAGACGTCCGGGCGGAGCGTGTCGAGGGAGACGTTGACCCGGTCCAGGCCGGCCGTCTTCAGGGCCGCCGCCGTGCGCCGCAGGCCGATGCCGTTGGTGGTGAGGGAGGTCCGGGGGCGCGGTTCGAGGGCCGCTACGCGCTCGACGATGCCGGGCAGACCGGGGCGCAGCAGGGGCTCGCCGCCGGTGAAGCGGACCTCGTCGACGCCGAGGGAGGTGACCGCGACGCCGACCAGGCGGACGATCTCGTCGTCGGTGAGCAGGTCGGGCTTGGCCAGCCACTGCAGGCCCTCCTCGGGCATGCAGTAGGTGCAGCGGAGATTGCACCGGTCGGTCAGCGAGACCCGCACGTCGGTGGCGACTCGGCCGTAGGTGTCGATGAGCACGTGGGCCCCCTCCCTCGTCCCGGACAGTCTTATTCCGTCACCTGCGAGCCTACGTGACACCGCTGACATCGGCCGGAGGCGGATCGCACGAGACACCGCGGGACAACACGGGGCCGCGTCGTGGATCCCCACGACGCGGCCGTCCGTACGGGTGGGTCAGTGCGCTCCGGTGCCGGTCAGGGACCGTACCTCCAGCTCGGCGTACTTCCCGGCGTCCGGTGCCTCCTTCGACAGGAGGGTGCCGACGGCGCCCAGCAGGAAGCCGACCGGAATGGAGACGATGCCGGGGTTCTCCAGCGGGAACCAGTCGAAGTCGGCACCGGGGAACATCGAGGTCTCCTTGCCGGAGACCACCGGCGAGAACAGCACCAGGCCGACCGCGGTGACGAGGCCGCCGTAGATCGACCACAGCGCGCCGGCGGTGGTGAACCGCTTCCAGAACAGGCTGTAGAGGATCGTCGGCAGGTTGGCGGAGGCGGCGACCGCGAAGGCCAGGGCCACCAGACCGGCGACGTTCAGGTCGCGGGCGAGGGCGCCCAGGACGATGGAGACGGCTCCGATGCCGACCGTGGCCCAGCGTGCCGCGCCCAGCTCCTGCTTCTCGGTGGCCTGCCCCCTCTTGATGACGTTGGCGTAGATGTCGTGGGCGAAGGAGGAGGACGAGGCCAGGGTCAGACCGGCGACGACCGCGAGGATGGTGGCGAAGGCGACCGCGGAGATCGTGGCGAGCAGGATCGCGCCCCAGCTGGAGTCCACTCCGCCGAGGTGGAGGGCGAGCAGGGGCGCGGCGGTGTTGCCCGCCTTGTTGGAGGCGATGATCTCGTCCGGTTTGATCAGCGCGGCGGCGCCGAAGCCGAGGGCGAGGGTCATCAGGTAGAAGACGCCGATCAGGCCGATCGCCCAGATCACCGACTTACGGGCGGCCTTCGCGGTGGGCACCGTGTAGAAGCGGATCAGGATGTGCGGCAGGCCCGCGGTGCCAAGGACCAGGGCGATGCCGAGCGAGATGAAGTCCAGCTTGGTGGTGCCCGTCGCGCCGTACTTGAGGCCGGGTTCCAGGAAGGCGGAGCCCTTGCCGCTGTTGCTCGCGGCCGAGCCCAGCAGGTCGGAGACGTTGAAGTGGAACTTCAGCAGGACCAGGAAGGTCAGCAGCAGGGCGCCCAGGATGAGCAGCACGGCCTTGACCATCTGCACCCAGGTGGTGCCCTTCATGCCGCCGATGGTGACGTACACGATCATCAGGACGCCGACCAGGGCGACGATGCCGATCTTGCCGCCGTCGCTGGTGATGCCGAGCAGCAGGGAGACCAGGACGCCCGCGCCGGCCATCTGGGCGAGCAGGTAGAAGATCGACACGACGATCGTGGAGGTGCCAGCCGCGGTGCGGACGGGGCGTTGGCGCATCCGGTAGGCGAGCACGTCGCCCATGGTGTAGCGGCCCGAGTTGCGCAGCGGCTCGGCGACCAGGAGCAGCGCGACCAGCCAGGCGACCAGGAAGCCGATGGAGTACAGGAAGCCGTCGTAGCCGAAGAGGGCGATGGCGCCCGCGATGCCGAGGAAGGACGCGGCGGACATGTAGTCACCGGAGACGGCGAGGCCGTTCTGGAAGCCGGTGAACTGCCGTCCGCCCGCGTAGAAGTCGCTGGCGTCCTTGGTCTGCCGGCCCGCCCAGACGGTGATGACGAGGGTCGCGGCGACGAACACCGCGAACAGGGTGATGATCAGCGTCCGGTGCTCGCTCGCCTCGCCCGCGGCGAGGGTGATCGCGGGGCTCATGCGCCGTCCTCCATCCGGGTCTTGATGGCCTCGGCCTTGGGGTCGAGCTTGGTGGCGGCGTGCCGCGCGTACCACCAGGCGATGAGGAACGTGGTGAGGAACTGGGCGAGGCCGAGGACGAGGGCCACGTTGATGTTGCCGGCCACCTTGGTGCCCATGAAGCCGCCCGCGTAGTTGGACAGCAGCACGTACAGCAGGTACCAGGCGATGAAGGCCACGGTCAGCGGGAAGGCGAAGGAGCGGTAGGAGTCGCGCAGTTCGCCGAACTCCGCGCTCTCCTGCACCGCGACGAACTCCTCGGTGGAGGGGAGTCGGTGATGGGGTTCAGAGTGGGGCGGTGTCTCGGTAGCCACGGAGTCTCCTCTGGTCGCGGACGGATCGGGGAAGGGGCTCGATCGTGCTGGTGCTCCCTGTCGAAGGTCCACGGCGCCACGCGAGGACAGGTTCAAGTCCTATGAGTTCTTTCTGAAGTCGTCTCCCCAAGTCATTGCTGGCCAGCGAGGCAGGGAGATAGTTTCGACCCGCACCACCCGTCATGTACCTGCCCGAACGGCACCTGTGTCCCGGGCGGGTTTCGTTTTCGGATGATGTGGAGACCCCATGTCTCATCTGCGCTCCAGACGCAGACCTGGCGTCGCCGCGCCGGTCGTGCTGTCGCTGACCGCCGCGCTGGGCCTGCTGCCGTCACTCGCGTCGGCGGCCCCCGCACAGGCGTCGGCTGCCCGGACGGCGGACGGCCCGGCGCTCGCGTACGTCGTCAACACCGCGACGGACCACCGCACCATCGAGTCGGTGGAGAAGGCGGTGACCGCGAACGGCGGCAGCGTCGTCGCGACGTACGACCGGATCGGGGTGATCGTCGCGCACTCGGCCGACCCGGACTTCGGCCGGACCCTGCGCGCCGTGCGCGGCGTGCAGTCGGCGGGCGCCACGCGCACCGCGCCGCTCAGCGCAGCGGGCACCACGGACGAGGGCGCCGTGCAGGTCCTGTCGGAGTCCCGGGCCGCGGAACTCACCCGGCGCTCCGCCGCGGGCCAGGAGCCCCTGGAGGCCGACCAGTGGGACCTGCGGGCGATCGGCGCCGACAAGGCCGCGCGGATCAACCCCGGCAGCAGGTCGGTGACCGTGGGCGTGATCGACACCGGGGTCGACGACACGCACCCCGACCTCGCCCCGAACTTCTCGGCCGCGCAGTCCGCGAACTGTGTGAGCGGCAAGGCGGACACGACGTACGGCGCCTGGCGGCCGGTGGACGCCGATCACGACCACGGCACGCACGTGGCAGGTGAGATAGCCGCGGCCCGCAACGGCATCGGGGTCGCGGGCGTCGCGCCCGGCGTGAAGGTCGCGAGCATCACCGTGGCACAGCCCGACTCGACGTCGCTGTTCTACCCGGAGAGTGTCGTCTGCGCCTTCGTCTTCGCCGCCGACCACGGCGTGGAGATCACCAACAACAGCTACTACGTTGATCCGTGGCTGTACAACTGCATGGACGACCCCGATCAACGTGCCATAGTCGACGCGGTCAACAGGGCCCAGTTGTACGCACAGCGCAAGGGCACGCTCAATGTCGCCTCGGCGGGCAACTCCAACGACGACCTCGACTCCCACGCCCTCGTCGACGACTCCAGCCCCGACGACTCGACGCCCGTCGACCGCACGGTCGACCCGCACAAGTGCTTCGACGTGCCGACCCAGCTGCCGGGTGTGGTCACCGTCGGCGCGACCGGCGTCAAGGGGGCCAAGTCGTACTACTCCAGCTACGGCAAGGGCGTCATCGACGTCGCGGCACCGGGCGGCGACAAGTACCAGATCCCGGACACGCCGTCGCAGAACGGCCGCATCCTGTCCACCCTGCCGAACAACCAGTACGGCTACCTCCAGGGCACCTCGATGGCCTCGCCGCACGTGGCCGCGGTGGCCGCGCTGCTGAAGTCCGCCCACCCGCGCGCCACCCCGGCCCAGTTGCAGGCGCTGCTCAAGGCCCAAGCGGACAACCCCGGGTGCCCGACCGACCCGTACGACGGGGACGGCGACGGCGTCGTGGACGCGACGTGCGTCGGCGGCAAGCACGTCAACGGCTTCTACGGGTCCGGCGTCGTCAACGCGCTGCGCGCCGTCGACTGACGCCCCCTCTTCTCTGCGCCCCACGTCGCAGGCCCCCCCACGCCAGGAATCCGCACGGCACGCTCGTATCGCGAACGAACTGGAGACACACACATATGACCGCGCCCCAGCCGCGTCACCTCCGCGTCCTGTCGATCCCGGTCGGGATGGCCATGGCCACGGCTCTCGCGTTCCTGCCGAACGCCACCGCGTCCGCCACGGACGCGACGACCACGGCGGCAGCCACCACCACGGCGGACGGGACCTCGCTCAGCTACGTCGTCAACGTCCGCCCCGGGCCGGGCACTTCGAAGCAGGTGCAGAAGGCCATCGGCCAGGCCGGCGGCACGGTGGTGACCTCGTACGACCAGATCGGCGTGATCGTCGCCCACTCGTCGGACCCCGACTTCGCCAAGACCATCCGCACGGTCCGGGGCGTCGAGTCGGCCGGTGCCACCCGCACCGCGCCGCTGCCCGCCCAGTCGACCACCGACGTCGGCACCCCGCAGGTGCTCAGCGCCGAGCAGGTCGAGCAGGCGCAGGCGGTCGACGGGCAGGACCCGTTGGAGCCCCTGCAGTGGGACCTGCCCGCCATCAAGGCGGACAAGGCGCACGAGAAGACCCTCGGCAGCCGGAACGTCACCGTCGCCGTCATCGACACCGGCGTCGACGACACCCACCCCGACATCGCGCCCAACTTCGACCGGAACGCCTCCGTCAACTGCGTGACCGGCAAGCCGGACACGGCCGACGGCGCCTGGCGGCCCAGCGCCGCCGAGAGCCCGCACGGCACGCACGTCGCGGGCGAGATAGCGGGCGCCAAGAACGGCGTGGGCATCACGGGCGTCGCTCCGGGCGTCAAGGTGGCCGGCATCAAGGTCGCCAACCCGGACGGCTTCTTCTACACGGAGTCCGTCGTCTGCGGTTTCGTGTGGGCGGCGGAGCACGGCGTCGACGTGACCAACAACAGCTACTACACCGACCCGTGGTACTTCAACTGCAAGAACGACCCGGACCAGAAGGCGCTCGTGGACGCCATCACCCGGGCCACCCGGTACGCGGAGAAGAAGGGCACGGTCAACGTCGCCGCGGCGGGCAACGAGAACTACGACCTCGCCGCCGACTCGATCACCGACCCGGTCTCGCCCAACGACGGCACCCCGTCGGACCGGGTCGTCGACCCGTCCGAGTGCTACGACATACCGACCCAGTTGCCGGGTGTCGTGACCGTCGCCGCCACCGGCGCGAAGGGCATCAAGTCGTCCTTCTCCAACCACGGCCTCGGCGTCATCGACATCGCCGCGCCCGGCGGTGACTCGACGGCCTACCAGCCGCCGCAGGCCCCGGCGACCAGCGGGCTGATCCTGGGCCCGCTGCCCGGCGGCAAGTGGGGCTACATGGCCGGCACCTCCATGGCCAGTCCGCACGTCGCGGGCGTCGCCGCACTGATCAAGTCGACCCACCCGCACGCCTCGGCGGCCCAGGTCAAGGCGCTGCTGTACGCCGGTGCCGACGCGACGCCGTGCACGGACCCGTACGACATCAACGGCGACGGCAAGGTCGACGCGGTGTGCGAGGGCCCGAAGAACCACAACGGCTTCTACGGCTGGGGCACGGCGGACGCACTGGCCGCCGTGACGAAGTAGACCGGACACGTAGACCGGTACACGTACACCGGTACACGTACACCGGTACACGTAGACCGGTACACGTAGACCGGACACAGGACCGGGTACGGACGGGCGGCCGGGGATGGATCCGGCCGCCCGTGTGCTCAACTCCGAGTCTTGATTCGATCAGGACTTGATCTGATCAACACTGCATAGTGAAGTCATGAACGATGTCCAGTCGGTCTGGGAGGCGCTCGGCGGCGATCCCGCTCTCCTCCCGCGCGTCTCGACCGTCGCCCACCGGGAGACGCTCGACGCGCGGCTGCCGGTGCGGGAGCTGGCGCGGACCTGTGTGGCGGCCTGCGCGCTGGCCGCCGCCGAGCTGGGCGCGCGGCGGGCCGGCCTCGCCGAGGTGCCGGCGGTCCGGGTCGACGACGCGGCCGTGGCCGCCGCCTTCCACAGCGAGCGGCTGCTGCGGATCGACGGCCGGGCACCGGTCGGGTTCGCGCCGCTGTCCCGGTTCTGGCGGACCGCGGACGGCTGGGTGCGCACGCACGCCAACTATCCGCACCACCGCAGGCGGCTGCTGGGCGCGCTCGGCCTCCCTGAGGACGCCTCGGTGGAGCGCGTCGCCGCCGTCCTCGCCGAGCGGACCGCGGCGGACGTGGAGGAGCGGGTGTACGACGCCGGCGGCCTCGCCGTCGCGCTGCGCACGCCCGCGCAGTGGGCCGGGCACGAACAGGCCGCCGAGGTGGCCCGGCGCCCCCTGGTCGAGTGCGCCACGGCCGGCGCGGCACACGCGCGCGTGCTCCCGCCCGTGGCGGCCTCCGACCTGCTCCCCGCGGCCGGGCTGCGGGTGCTGGACCTGACCCGGGTCATCGCGGGCCCGGTCGGCACCCGCACGCTCGCGCTGCTCGGCGCGGACGTGCTGCGCATCGACCCGCCGTGGCTGCCGGAACTCCCCGACCAGCACGCGGACACGGACTTCGGGAAGAAGTCGGCGACGCTGGACCTCCGGACCGACCGGGAAACCTTCGAGGAACTGCTGGCCGGGGCCGACGTCGTGGTCACCGGCTACCGGCCGGGCAGCCTGGACCGGTTCGGGCTCACCCCGTCGGCAGCGGCCGAACGGTGGCCCGGTCTGGTCGTGGCGCAGGTGTCCGCGTGGGGCACGTACGGACCGTGGGGCGGCCGGCGCGGCTTCGACAGTCTGGTGCAGGCCGCGACCGGCATCGCGGTGACCGAGGGCTCGGACGGGCGGCCCGGCGCGCTGCCCGCGCAGGCCCTGGACCACGGCACCGGATATCTGCTGGCGGCCGCGGTGCTGCGGGCGCTGACCGAGCGGACGTACGACGGCCGCGGACGGTCCGCGCGGCTCGCGCTGGCCCGGACCGCGGCCTGGCTGACCCATGGGATCGAACGGGACCCGGCGCCGGACGGCCCGGCGGCCGGTAGCGCCGGCGAGGGGACGGAACCGCGACTCGCCGAGCGGGACAGCCCGCTCGGACACCTGCGGTACGCCCCGCCGGCGGTCTCCTTCACCGACGGGCCGACCGACTGGGCCCGCCCGCCGGGCCGCTGGGGGACGGACGAGCCGCGCTGGGACTGATGGATCGGGGCACCACCCTCGGGCGGGCCGGTCGGCCGCTCGGGCGATGAGACCGCTCAGGCGGTGATGAGCACCTTCAGGGCGGTGCGCTCGTCCATCGCCCGGTAGCCGTCCGGCACGCCCTCCAGACCGATCGTCAGGTCGAAGACCGGCGAGGGGTCGACGGAGCCGCTGAGGATGTCCGGCAGCAGTTCCGGGATGTACGCGCGGACCGGCGCGACCCCGCCGCACAGTGCGATGTTCCGGTCGAACATGACCCGGAGGTCGAGACCTGTTCCGCTGCCGTGCGGCACACCGACGTAGCCGACCGTCCCGCCGTCCCGGGTGATGTGCACCGCCGTACTCATCGACTCCTCGGTGCCGACCGCCTCGACGACGGCGTGCGCGCCCTGGCCGCGGGTGAGCGCGCGGACGGCCTCGACCGCCGCCTCGCCGCGCTCGGCGACCACGTCGCCGGCACCGAAGCGGCGCGCGAGGTCCGTACGGTCCTGGTGCCGGCCCAGCGCGATGATCCGCTCGGCGCCCAGCCGCCGGGCCGCCAGGACGGCGCACAGGCCGACGGCGCCGTCCCCCACGACGGCGACGGTGGCACCGGGGCGGGCACCGGCGCCGAGAGCCGCGTGGTGGCCGGTGCCGAGGACGTCGGCGAGGGACACCAGGGCGGACAGCAGGCGGTCGTCGGACGCCGCGTCCCCGGGCAGCGCCACGAGCGTGCCGTCGGCGAACGGCACCCGCACCGCCTCGCCCTGCCCGCCGTCGTAGCCGACCGAGCCCCAGATGCCGCCGTGCACGCAGGAGGCCGTCAGGCCCTCCCGGCAGTAGTCGCAGACGCCGTCGCACCACTTGAAGGGTGCGACCACGAGGTCCCCGCGGCGGACGGTCGTCACCTCGGCGCCGGTCTCCTCGACGAAGCCCAGGAACTCGTGGCCGATCCGCTGTCCGGGCTGCCGGGGCGTCTCACCGCGGTACGCCCACAGGTCGCTGCCGCAGATGCACGCGCGCAGCACCCGCACCACGGCGTCGGTGGGCAGCCGCACGACGGGCTCGGGCACGTTCTCCACCCGGATGTCGTACGGGGCGTGGATGGTGGTGGCACGCATGGCCGAGGATCCTCCTCCGGGCGGTGACGAGCCCATTTCACGGTACGTCGCCCACGCGCCGCCCGCCGTCGGGCCGGTCCCGTGCCGTTCTCCCGGCCGCGCGGCTAGCTCACGACCGCCCCCAGCAGTGTTCCGACGGAGTAGGTGACCCCCATGGCGAGGGCGCCGCCGGTCACGTTCCGCAGGACCGCCCGGCCGGGGGCCGCCGCGCCCAGCCGGGCGCTGCTCCAGCCGGTCAGCACCAGCGCGGCCAGCACGGACAGCACGGTGACCGGGAGCCGCCGGTCCGCGGGCGGCAGCACGATGGCGAGCAGCGGCAACAGGGCGCCGACGGTGAAGGCGAGGAAGCTCGCCCACGCCGCGTGCCAGGGATTGGTCAGCTGGTCCGGGTCGATCCCCAGCTCCACGCGCGCGTGGATCCGCAACGCGTCCCGGGCCGTGTACTGCTCCGCCGCCTCCCGCGCCACCTCCCGGGACAGCCCGCGCTCCTCCAGCAGTCCGGTCAGCTCGTCCAGTTCGGCCTGCGGCTGCTCCTTCAGCTCCTGCTTCTCCACGGCCAGCGCGGCCATCTCGGAGTCGCGCTGGGTGGACACGGACACGTATTCGCCCGCGGCCATCGACAGGGACCCGGCGAGCAGCCCGGCGAGTCCGGCGGTGAGCAGGGCGCCTCGGTCGCTCGTCGCCCCGGCCACGCCGACGACGAGTCCGGCGGTGGACACGATGCCGTCGTTGGCCCCGAGCACGGCCGCCCGCAGCCAGTTCAGCCGGGAGCCGAGCGCACCGCCGTGGGGCTCGTCGTGCGTGGGTCGCGTCGGTTGCGTCACAGGACGGAGGATCGCACCCCGCGCGCGGGCGCGCCCGCACCGACGCTCCCGGCCGGGACCCGGCAGCTTTCCCGGCAACTTCCCCGGCAACTTCCCCGGCAACTTCCCGGCAACGGCCCCGGCGGCAGGGCTCCTTGCCGGCTCGACGGCCGCACACATGCCCGAACCGTGCGCCGCGGGTGGAAAACTGACGTGTTTTCCGGTGCGAAGGGCGGTGCCGGGAGCCTGGCGGCCAGGAGTGTCGGTCCCGGCCCGTATCCTCAATGACCATGCTCGAAGACCGTACGACCGCAGTGTCCTCCCCCACCCGGTGGCCGGTCGCGTATCCCCGGGGTTACGCGGTCGTTGACGTGGAGACCACCGGCCTGGCCAGGGACGACCGGATCATCTCCGCGGCCGTCTACCGGCTGGACGCGCGCGGCGAGGTCGAGGACCACTGGTACACGCTGGTCGATCCGGAGCGCGATCCGGGCCCGGTGTGGATCCACGGTCTGACGAGCGAGGTCCTGGCGGGGGCACCGCGCTTCGCGGACATCGCCGAGGAGTTCGCCGCGCGGCTCGCGGACCGGGTGCTGGTGGCGCACAACGCCGCCTTCGACTGGCAGATGATCGCACGTGAGTACGCGCGCGCGAAGCGCGAGGCGCCGGTGCGTCAGCGGCTGTGCACCATCGCGCTGTCCAAGGAGTTGGGCCTGCCGCTGCCCAACCACAAGCTGGAGTCGCTGGCGGCGCACTTCGGCGTCGTACAGCGGCAGGCGCACCACGCGCTGGACGACGCGCGCGTGCTGGCGGAGGCGTTCCGGCCCAGTCTGCGGGCCGCGGCGGCGGGCGACGTCCGGCTGCCGCTGCTGGAGTGCCGGCCGCTGACCGAGTGGAACGACTCGCCCGCGCCGCGGATCGGCCGGCAGGCAGGCGGCGGCTACGGCGGCTACCGCCCGACCAGTTGGCGTCCCGCCCGCAAACGGCCCACGTGCCCGTACCCCAACCCGGGGCGGTACGAGGTCGGCAAACGACTCAAGCAGGGGATGCGGGTGGCGTTCTCCGGGGACACGTCGATCGACCGCGAACTGCTGGAGGACCAGGCGACCGAGGCCGGGCTGCACGTGGCGACGAGCCTGTCCCGGGTCACCAGCCTGCTGGTCACGAACGACCCCGGCTCGGGCACCTCGAAGGTGGTCAAGGCACGGCAGTACGGGACGCCCGTGATCGACGAGGCGGCGTTCGGCCAGTTGCTGAGGGACGTGGAGCCGGCGGCTCCGGTGAAGTGACCGCACGGCGGACGTCCCGCCGCAGCCGTCGGCCGGTCCCGGCGGGAGACCGCGCAAGGGGCGGGCGGCGGTGCCCCGCCCGGGGCGCACGGCACCCGGTGACCGTACGCGCTCGGCGGACGTCCCCCGGCGTTCGTCCCTCCGTACGGCCGACGACGGCAGGGGCCCGTCCGGGAGGCCGTCCTCGCCGTGCTCCGGTCCCGGCGGGGCGGCCGTACGGACGGGTGATTGCCGTGCGACTCGCCCGGTGATCCCTCGCGCGCGCGACGACGACCGCTCACCCTGTGCCCTATGGCGAAATGCGAAGTTTGCGGCAATGAGTACGGAATGACGTTCGAGGTGCACGCCCAGGGTGTGGTGCACGTCTTCGACTGCTTCTCCTGCGCGATCCACCGCATGGCCCCGGTCTGCGAGCACTGCCAGGTCCCGATCATCAGCCAGGGCGCCGAGGTCGACGGCCTGTTCTACTGCGGGGCCCACTGCGCCCGCGCCGCGGGAAAGAAGGGGATCGTGGACCGGGTGTGAACCGGTACCCGACTGAATGCACCCGACGACCGAGTTGTACGGTCGATCCGTGTACCGCTTCCTGTTGACCCGCCAGTGGGTGATCCTCACCCTGATCGCCCTGCTCCTGATCCCGGTGATGATCAGACTGGGTTTCTGGCAGAAGCACCGGTACGAGGAACGCAGCGCCCGGAACCAGCTGGTCACCGACGCCCTGTCGGCCAAGCCGGTGCCCGTGGAACAGCTGACCTCACCCGGGCACACGGTGACGAGCACCGAGCGGTACCGGACCGTCACCGCGACCGGCGCCTTCGACACCGCCCAGGAGGAAGTGGTCCGCAGGCGTGTCAACGCCAACGACGAGGTCGGCTACCACGTCCTCACCCCGTTCGTGCTGACGGACGGCAAGGTGCTGCTGGTCAACCGCGGCTGGATCCCCGCGGACGGGGCCCAGACCGCCTTCCCGAAGATCCCCGCGCCGCCCGCCGGCCGCACCACCATCACCGGACGGCTGAAGGTCGACGAGACGACCGCGGCGAGCGGCATCAAGAACGTCGCGGGACTGCCGGACCGCCAGGTCATGCTGATCAACAGCGAGCAGCAGGCACGGCGGCTCGGCGCCCAGGTGCTCGGCGGCTACATCGAGCAGACGGGTCCCAAACCGGCGGGCGGCACGCCGCAGCAGATCTCCGACCCGGGCACGGAAGACGCCCCGCTGAACTACGCGTACATGATCCAGTGGTGGCTGTTCGCCGCCGCGGTCCCCGTCGGCTGGGTCGTCCTGGCCCGCCGCGAGGCACGGGAGCGGACGGCCAGGGCCGCGGCCGCGGAGACGGCCGCACAGGCGGAACCGGCCACCGTGTGACCGCCGGGCGCGCCACCGTGTGACCGTCGGGCGCGTCACCCGCCCGGCCGCGCCCCGGATTGTCACGGACACGCACCGGGAACCCGGAATTCCGTGCACCCCCGCATCGAGGACTACGCCCTCATCAGCGACGAGCAGACGGCGGCCCTGGTCGGCAGGGACGGCTCCGTCGACTGGTTGTGCCTGCCCCGTTTCGACTCCGGCGCCTGCTTCGCCAGGCTCCTCGGCGACGAGGACAACGGCCACTGGAGGATCGCACCGGTGGGCGCCGACGTGTGCAGCCGCCGCGGCTACCGCTCCGACACGCTGGTCCTGGACACCGAGTGGGACACCCCGGAGGGAACGGTACGGGTCACCGACCTGATGCCGCAGCGCGACCGGAGCCCTGAACTGATCCGGATCGTCGAGGGCGTCAGCGGGCGCGTCACCGTGCACAGCACGCTGCGCCTGCGCTTCGACTACGGCTCGATCGTCCCGTGGATGCGCCGCTCGGACGGCCACCGGGTCGCCGTCGCCGGGCCGGACGCGGTGTGGCTGCGCAGCGAGCCGCCGGTGCGGACCTGGGGCAAGGACTTCAGCACCCACTCGGAGTTCACCGTCGCGGCGGGCGAGAAGGTCGCCTTCGTCTTCACCTGGCACCCCTCGCACGAACCCCGGCCCGCGCTGGTCGACCCGTACCGGGCGCTCCGTTCCAGCGTGGCGGACTGGCAGCGGTGGGCCGCGCGGTGCCGCTACGACGGACCGTACCGGGACGCCGTCGTCCGTTCCCTGATCACCCTCAAGGCGCTCACCTACCGGCCGACCGGCGGGATCGTCGCCGCGGCCACCACCTCGCTGCCCGAGGAACCGGGCGGCGTGCGCAACTGGGACTACCGCTACTGCTGGCTGCGCGACTCCACCCTCACCCTCGGCGCGCTGCTGTCCGCGGGCTACCACAAGGAGGCCGAAGCCTGGCGCGACTGGCTGCTGCGCGCGGTCGCCGGCGACCCGGCGGACCTGCAGATCATGTACGGCGTGGCCGGTGAGCGGCGGCTGCCCGAGCTGGAACTGCCGTGGCTCGCGGGCTTCGCCGGGTCGGCGCCGGTGCGGACCGGCAACAACGCCGTCGACCAGTTGCAGCTCGACGTGTACGGCGAGGTCCTGGACTCCCTGTGGCTGGCCCGGCGTTCCGGCCTGTCGCCGAAGCCGCACATGTGGTCGATGCAGAACATCCTGCTGGAGTGGCTGCGGACCCAGTGGCGGCAGCCGGACGAGGGACTGTGGGAGGTGCGCGGCGGACGCCGGCACTTCGTGCACTCGAAGGTGATGGTGTGGGTGGCCGCCGACCGCGCGGTACGCACGCTGGAGGAGTATCCGGAACTCCCCGGAAACCTGGAGGGCTGGCGTACGCTGCGGGACGAGGTGCACCGCGAGGTGTGCGAGAAGGGCTACGACCCGGACCGGAACACGTTCACCCAGTACTACGGTTCGCAGGAGCTGGACGCCGCCCTGCTGCTCATCCCCCGTGTCGGCTTTCTGCCCCCGGACGATCCGCGGGTGGTCGGCACGGTGGACGCGGTCCGCGCGGAGCTGGGGCAGGACGGCTTCGTACGGCGCTATGCCGCCGACCCCACGCTCGACGGGCTGCCGGGCGGTGAGGGCGCCTTCCTCGCCTGCTCGTTCTGGCTCACGGACGCGCTGCACCTGACGGGTCGTACGCAGGAGGCGCGGGAGCTGTTCGACCGGCTGGTGGGTCTCGCCAACGACGTGGGCCTGCTGTCCGAGGAGTACGACCCGGCGGCCGGGCGCCTGCTGGGCAACTTCCCGCAGGCGTTCAGTCACATCGGTCTGGTGAACTCCGCTCTCGCCCTCTTCGGGGACGGCTTGGCAGGATAGGCGCCATGGATCTTGGACTGAAGGACCGGGTGTACGTCGTCACGGGGGCGACCCGCGGGCTGGGCAACGCCGCCGCGCGCGAGCTGGTCGCCGACGGGGCGAAGGTGGTCGTGACCGGGCGGGACGATCGGCGGGCCGCCGAGGCGGCGGCCGAGTTGGGCCCGGACGCGGTCGGGGTGGCCGTGGACAACGCCGACCCGGACGCTCCGGCGCGGCTGATCGCGGTCGCCCGCGAGCGGTTCGGCGGCTTCGACGGCGTCCTCATCAGCGTCGGCGGGCCGCCCGCGGGGTTCCTCGCGGACACCACGGACGACCAGTGGCAGGCCGGGTTCGAGTCGGTGTTCCTCGGCGCGGTGCGGATCGCCCGCGCGGCGGCGGCGGAGTTGGCCGCGGGCGGTGTCATCGGGTTCGTGCTGTCCGGTTCGGTGTACGAGCCGATCCCGGGGCTGACGATCTCCAACGGGCTGCGGCCCGGTCTCGCCGGGTTCGCCAAGTCGATCGCGGACGAGCTGGGGCCGCGGGGCATCCGGGTGGTGGGTCTGCTGCCGTCCCGCATCGACACGGACCGGGCGCGCGAGCTGGACCAGCTGTCGGCCGACCCGGCGGCCACCCGCGCGGCCCACGAGTCGCGCATAGCGCTGCGCCGGTACGGCACACCGGAGGAGTTCGGCCGCGTGGCCGCGTTCCTCCTGTCCCCGGCCGCCTCCTATCTGACCGGCATCATGGTGCCCATCGACGGTGGAATGCGGCACGGCTTCTGACCGGACCGAAAGCCGACCACAGGCAGCCCCCGACCGCGAGCGGCCCCGGCAGGGGGGGCAGGGCCGGACCGGCCTGACGCGTGGTTCCTCCCCCTGAAGCGGGGGGGGAACCACGCCACACGGCAACCGCCGGGCCGGCCGGCCCGATCCCACACGGCCGCCACCGGACCAGCAGGCCCGCTCCCACACGGCACCCGCCGACCCGGCCGGGGACGTGGCTGCCCTCACGCCGTCACGTCACGCGCTCCGCACGGTGCTTGACCGCCCGCAGGTGTACCTCCGCGGGCAGCGCCGCCAGGCCCGTGGAGTCGCGGGCACGGGCCAGGGACTCGGTGGTGAGGCCGTGCAGGGCGGCGCCGGGGTCGACGTCCGGTTCCAGTTGCAGCCAGACCCGGGCCTCGGGCGCGCTGCGGCGGCCGGTCAGCACCGCCTGGGCATGGGCCACTCCGGGCAGCCGGGCCGCGTCGTCGACGAAGGCGGTCTCCAGGGCCCGGCCCCGCAGCAGCGCGCCCGCGCCGTCACCCGTGTCGACGAGCACTTCCGCCAGCCGGCGGCGGCGCAGCAGCGCGGCCAGCCACCACAGCGCCAGCAGGACGAGCAGGGCGAGCACCCCGATGACCACGGGCCACCACCAGCCGGTGTCCCGCAGGCGGGTCCGTTCGGCGTCGCTCAGCAACACGTCGTGCGGTCCGCCGTGGATCCACCAGGACGGCATCCGGACACCGCCCTGACCCACGGCCAGGACCGAACCGCCGAGGGCGACAAGGAGCAGCCCGACGATCCCGATCAGCAGCCGGTTGACGATCCGCAGCACCGCCGTCACCCCTTCCGTCCGGGCCGCGCCACCTGCACCGACAGCGCGGGCGGCCGGACCAGCCCCAGCCCCCGGACCGCCTCGGCGAGCGTGAGGTCCAGGTCGGCGCGTACGTCGTCGAGTTCACGGAAGTGCGACACCGCTCGCACGTCGGCCCTGCGTCGCCGCATCCGCACCCGTACCGACCGTACGCCCGAGACCTCCATGGCCCGGTCGCGCAGCACCTGGGCGGCGGCGGCCCGCTGGAGGCCGGCCCGGACGTCGGCGTGGGTGCGGCGCATCGGCAGCAGGTCCCGCAGTCCCGGTGTGACGGCGAGCGCGATCAGCCACAGGCCGAGGACCGTGGTGACGGCGGCGCCGGCCAGCACCCAGGTGTCGTCGAGCGGCCGGAGCGCGAGCTGGTGGGCGAGCGCCCGGCGAACGTGCAGGGCGGGCCGGTCGGCCCGTACGGCGGCGACGTCGTACAGGAAGACGCCCGCGCCGAGCAGGAGCAGCAGCGCGACGACGGCGGCGGGCACCCGGCGCACCGACCAGAAGCGGCCGCCCCGGCCGTCCGGGCCCTGGGCGACGGGCGGCGGGTCGTAGTCCGCGGCCGACGCGGCCTGTTCGAGTGCGGGGCCGGCCGGTCTCTCGACGACCGGCAGGGGCTGGGTGCCGGTCTCGGTGCCGTGGGGCTCGCTCATCGCGTCCTCCCGTCCGCGCCGTGCGTCGGTGTCGGATGCAGCCGCTCGATCTCCACCGCGACCTCCGGTACCTCCATGCTCACCAACGCGCCTACCCGCTCGGCCACATGACGACGCACGGCCGCGCACCGGGCGCCGATGTCGGTCGGGTAGTCGAGTTCCAGGTGGACACGGACCCGGGCCGAGGCGGTGGCGGTGCCCCGGGTCCGGGCGGACTCGGGGACCGGGGGGCGCACCACGACGGTCGCATAGGGGGGTGCGGCCTGAGGCGGCAGGACACCGACCGCCTCCCGTGCCGCCTGCGCGGCGATCTTCGCGACCACCCGGTCGGCGATCCGGGTGGCGCCGCGCTCGCCGGGCACGACGACGGCGGCGGTCGCCCGGGTCCCGTCGGCCCCGTCGCTGAGGGACGTCATCGGCGCCGGCCGCGCTTGTCGTCGCGGGTCCGGAAGAAGTCCCCCGGTTCCAGGTCGCCCTCCAGGAACCGGCCGACGACGAATCCGATCGCCCCCAGGGCCGCCACCAGCAGGAACGCACCGAACCCGCCGAAATACCCGGCGAAACCCAGTGCCATACCGGCAATCATGCCGACCACGGCCATGCTCATGCCGCCCTCCTCAGCTCCTCAACCGCGTTGTCCGGAAGCCGTCGGGGCGTCACTGGATCCGCGGTTCCAGCTCCTCATCTTCTTCCTCCGGCAGCTTGACGTCACTCACGGCGATGTTGACCTCGACCACCTCAAGGCCGGTCATCCGCTCCACGGCGGCGATCACGTTCTCCCGGACGTCCCGCGCGACGTCGCCGATCGACACGCCGTAGTCCACGACGATCTCCAGGTCGAGCGCGGTCTGCACCTCGCCGACCTCGGCCTTCACCCCTCGGGTCGCCGACTTCGAACCGCCCGGCACCCGGTCGCGCACGGCCCCGAAGGTGCGGCTCAGCCCGCTCCCCATCGCGTGCACGCCCAGCACGTCCCGCGCGGCGAGTCCGGCGATCTTCTCCACCACCCCGTCGGCGATGGTGGTCCGGCCCCGGGTCGCCGGGTCGCCGCCGCCGCGTTTGGTGGCCTTGCGGGCCTGCGCCGGGCCCTCGTTCCCGCCCTCGGAGTCCGTCGTCCGGTTCTGCTCCGTCGCGTCGGTCATCGCCCGTACGCCCCTTCCCGATCCGTCGTCCTGCGACCACCGTATGTGCGGTGGCACGATCGTGCGCCGGGAATGCGGCAGGCTGGAGGAATGACGGCGGACCGATGGACCGGGGCGGTACGGCAACAGGTGGGGGCGGGCAGGCTGCTCGCGCTCGGCGGACCGCGGGACGGCGGGTGGATCACGGAGGCGGCGGCCGAGGCGGTGCTGCGGCACGCGGCGACGGAGGTGCCGGGGGTGCTGCTGGGCGCGCTGCGGATCACGCTCGCCGAACCGGACGGGGTGGGCGAGTCCGCCGTACCCGCGCCGCCGAGCGCGCTGCCCGCGGGACCGCTGCGGGTGGTGGCGGACTTCGCGGCCGTGGCCGCCGAGCCGTTGCCCGCGACGGCGGACCGGCTCCGGCAGGCCCTGGCGTCGGCCGCGGACCGGCGGCTCGGGCTGCCGGTGGCCGCGGTGGACCTGCGGGTGACCGCGCTGCTGGACGGACCGGCGGACGTTCCGCGGGTGCGTCCGCCGCGGCCGGGTCGGGCGCGGGAGAGCACGGAGCCCGACGAGACCCGCGCGGCGACGGCGGCGCTGTCCGTTCCGGGCGTGGCCCGGCTGACCGGCAGCCTGGGCGGTCTGGGCCGGGCCGTGCGCATCGAACACCGGGACGCGGCGGCCGCGTTGCCGCGCGGCCATGTCCGGGTGGAGCTGGCGGTGGCCGAGGGGCACCGGCCGCTGGACGTGGCCCGTGGGGTGCGGACGGCGGTGGCCGCGGAGCTGGCGGGGCAGCCGACGGTGGCGGTGCTGGTCACAGCGGTGGGCTGAGTCCGACCGGACGGCCCGTCCGACGCGGACACTGTTGGTGAGTGTCCGACGCAGCCCGGCCCCTTCGTCGGTTCGGCCGCCTCGGCCGCCGCGTCGGCTCGACCTGGTTCGGCCACGTCCTCGGCCCGACCGACTCGGCCACGTCCTCGGTCCGGCGGGTACGGTCGCGCCCTCGGTCCGCCCGGCTCGGTCCGTCGTGCCGGGCCGGTCGCCGCGCGGCCCGGTCGGCTCCGGATACGGATGCGGATACGGATGTGGCTCAGTCGCCGATGCCGGCCAGGTCCCGCAGCCGCCGTGCCTGGGCGGCCCGTTCGGCGGCACGCTGTTCCTCGTACGTCCGTCCGCTCGCCCCGCGCAGCAGGGCCTTGGTCTCCACGACGGCGTCCCGCGGCGCGGCCAGGATCGCCGCGGCCAGGTCGTGCACCGCGCCGTCGAGTTCACCGACGGGCACCGCGAGGTTCGCGAGCCCCGAACCCACCGCCTCCTCGGCGCCGACGAACCGCCCGGTCAGGCAGATCTCCAGCGCGCGGGCGTAGCCGACGAGTTCCACCAGCGGGTGGGTGCCCGTGAGGTCGGGGACGAGCCCCAGACCGGTCTCGCGCATCGCGAACTGCACGTCGTCGGCGACGACGCGCAGGTCACAGGCGAGGGCGAGCTGGAAGCCGGCGCCGATGGCATGCCCTTGTACGGCGGCGACGGTCACCAGGTCGTTCCGCCGCCACCAGGCGAACGCCTCTTGGAACGCGGCGATGACCGCGTCCAGCTCGGCGTCCTCACGGCGTGCCAGGTCGGTGAATGTCGGCTCGCCCGGGATGCCCTCCGGGGTGAACATCCGGCGGTCCAGCCCGGCGGAGAAGGACTTGCCCTCGCCACGCAGCACGACGACCCGCACGGAGCCCGGCAGCGACCGCCCGGCCTCCGCCAGCGCCCGCCACAGTGCGGGGCTCTGCGCGTTGCGCTTGGCCGGGTTGGTCAGCGTCACCGTGGCGAGCGTGTCGTCCACGGTGAGCCGCACGCCGTCCTTGTCGAGTGCGGGAGCGGCGAGGTCCTGCTGGGGCGAAGCCATGGGGCGCCTCCGATGGGTGCGGTCGACACGCAGTGCCGTACGGCATGCTAAGTGACTGCACAGTAACCACCCGGTCGATCTGGGGTCACCCCCAGGGCCCGTGACGGCGCTGGAGGGGAGGACCGGCCGGGTGGCCACCATCGAAGCCGATGGGCCGCCCGAATCAGGACGATGCGGCCTTCTTGCCCCGGGTCGCACCGCCACGCCCACGGAGCGTGACGCCCGACTCGCTGAGCATCCGGTGTACGAAGCCATACGAGCGGCCGGTCTCCTCGGCCAGCGCCCGGATGCTCGCACCGGAGTCGTACTTCTTCTTCAGGTCTGCCGCGAGCTTGTCGCGCGCGGCGCCGGTCACCCGGCTGCCCTTCTTCAGAGTCTCGGCCACCCGTGCCTCCTCATGGGAAGTGCGCTCTGGTCCCCTCATGATCACCCCTCCCGGGCCCGATGGCCACCCATTCGGCAAGGTCCGTGGGACACGGTTGTGACGACAGGAGCACATCCCCACATGCGGAATCTGTGATTCCGCACGGTGTATTCCATTCCGCCGAACGGGTTCATTCGTGAAATGCCAGGTCAGAGACGCACGACGGCCGACCCCTTGTCGACAAAGGGATCGGCCGTGAAATGCATGTATGACACACCCCGATACCAGGAGATCTCACACAGATGATGGATCACCGATAGGCCGAATGATCCATGCGCAGTGGATCATTCTTTTGATCAAGCCAGGGTGACAAGATCCGCGTAATCCGCGCCCCACAGGTCCTCCACGCCGTCCGGCAGCAGGATGATCCGCTCCGGCTGGAGCGCCTCCACGGCGCCCTCGTCGTGGGTGACCAGGACGACCGCGCCCGTGTAGGTGCGCAGCGCGCCGAGGATCTCCTCGCGGCTGGCCGGGTCGAGGTTGTTGGTCGGCTCGTCGAGCAGCAGGACGTTCGCCGACGAGACCACCAGGGTGGCCAGCGCGAGCCGGGTCTTCTCGCCGCCGGAGAGGACGCCGGCCGGCTTGTCGACGTCGTCGCCGGAGAACAGGAAGGAGCCCAGCACCTTGCGGACCTCGACGAGGTCCATGTCGGGTGCGGCCGACCGCATGTTCTCCAGGACCGTGCGGTCGGCGTCCAGGGTCTCGTGCTCCTGGGCGTAGTAGCCGAGCTTGAGGCCGTGGCCCGGGACGACCATGCCGGTGTCCGGCTGCTCGACGCCCGCGAGCAGGCGCAGCAGGGTGGTCTTGCCGGCGCCGTTGAGGCCCAGGATGACGACCCGGGAGCCCTTGTCGATGGCCAGGTCGACGTCGGTGAAGATCTCCAGCGAGCCGTACGACTTCGACAGGGCCTCGGCCATCAGCGGGGTCCTGCCGCAGGGCGAGGGCTCCGGGAAGCGGAGCTTGGCGACCTTGTCGGACTGGCGGACCGCTTCGAGGCCCGACAGCAGCTTCTCGGCGCGACGGGCCATGTTCTGCGCGGCGACCGTCTTGGTGGCCTTGGCGCGCATCTTGTCGGCCTGGGCGTTGAGCGCGGCGGCCTTCTTCTCGGCGTTCTGCCGCTCGCGCCTGCGGCGCTTCTCGTCGGCCTCGCGCTGCTGCTGGTAGAGCTTCCAGCCCATGTTGTAGATGTCGATCGCCGAACGATTGGCGTCCAGGTAGAACACCTTGTTCACGACCGTCTCGACCAGGTCGACGTCGTGCGAGATGACGATGAAGCCGCCGCGGTACGTCTTCAGATAGTCGCGCAGCCAGACGATCGAGTCGGCGTCCAGGTGGTTCGTCGGCTCGTCGAGCAGCAGGGTGTCCGCGTCGGAGAACAGGATCCGGGCCAGCTCGATACGGCGGCGCTGACCACCGGAGAGGGTGTGCAGCGGCTGGCCGAGCACCCGGTCGGGAAGGTTGAGCGCGGCGGCGATGGTGGCGGCCTCGGCCTCGGCCGCGTACCCGCCCTTGGTGAGGAACTCGGTCTCCTGGCGCTCGTACTGCTTCATCGCCTTGTCGCGGGTGGAGCCCGTGCCGGTGGCGATGCGCTGCTCGTTCTCGCGCATCTTGCGCAACAGCACGTCGAGGCCGCGGGCGGACAGGACGCGGTCGCGGGCGAGGACGTCGAGGTCGCCGGTGCGCGGGTCCTGCGGCAGGTAGCCGACCTCGCCGGAGCGGGTCACGGTCCCGGCGGCGGGGATGCCGTCGCCGGCCAGGACCTTGGTGAGGGTGGTCTTCCCGGCGCCGTTGCGGCCGACGAGGCCGATGCGGTCGCCCTTGGCGACGCGGAAAGTGGCGTTCTCGATGAGGATGCGGGCACCGGCGCGCAGCTCGATGCCTGAGGCGGAGATCACGGACAGACTCCAGGGCGAGTCGTTGGCGGGATGGGCGGCTGAGGACGTTCCCGCCGTCTAATGCGCGAGGAGAATGGCCATGGGGAGCAGTCTAACGGTGCGGTGCAAGCGTTTTATCGGGGTCCGGGCGGCCTGGGTCCGGTTGTTCCCGGTCAGGGGCTTGCGGGGCAGGGCGTTCCAGGGCAGGGCGTTCCGGGGCCGGACGGTCCAGGTCCGAGGCGCCGGGGTGCGGACGTCCGGAGTCCGAGTGGCCGGGGTGCGGGGGTTCCCGGTCGATGCCCGGCACCTTGTTGCCGAGGGGGGCGCGGTGCGGTGCGACGGGACCCAGGTCGTCGACGGCGACCAGTTGGTCGGTCCAGGCGCCCCGCGCGCAGGGCTGGGCGACGAGCAGGTTCGCACCGTACTGCGCGGCCCGGTCGGGCCGGAACGCGCAGCCCTCGCGCGCGGGCAGGATCCAGCGCAGGTCCCCGTCGGCGGTGCGGTACGCGGTGATGCGGTCCGGGGTGACCACGGCGAGCATGCCGTGGGACAGCGGGCGCAGGACGCCAGCCGCGCCGTGTGCGGTGAGCCAGCCGGTCGCCGCGGGCAGGGCGCGGTGCCAGCGCACGGAGCGGCCGTCGGTGTCGGTGACGAGTCCGTCGTCCCAGACGGCGATCGTGTGCCCGCGCGCGGGGAGCACGCCGAGCGGACGGCGGCCGTCGCGCGCGTAGCGCCAGCGCCGCTCGCCGCTCGTCGGGTCGTACGCCTCCACGGCAGCGCCGCGGGCCCGGACCTCCGTGGCGCTGCCGTGCGCGTGGCGGCCGTACGCGGTGAGGTGGTCCCCGTAGGGGGCGGCGGGGCGCAGGTGGTGGGCCGCGAGGAGCAGGGCCGCGAGGGCGGGGGCCACGAGGGCGACGACGGGCGCCCGGCCCGGCCAGCGGCGCGGGCGGCCTCCCGTGGCGGCGGGTCGCCGGGCGCCGGGGTTCGCCCGCAGTGGCCCGCGCCGCGGTAGGACGACCACCGATTCCCGCCCCCCTCCGGTATCCGCGGCTCCGGCATCCGCGGCTCCGGTACCCGCGTCCTCGGCGCCCGCGGCCCACTGAACAGGCGCAGAGCGTAATCAGGGACCGGCGCGGCATCGGGAGGCGGTGGTGCGACACGGCGGGCGGGCGGCGGGCGTCCCCCGTTCGGCCCTTCGCCCGGCGCGCCGTGCCGGGCGAAGGACACGCAGGACCCCTCGACCGGACGGCCGCTGATCACGGGCCTGACGAGCGCCGGCATCCGCGACGGGCCCGACGCGGCGGCGGCCGTGGGCGTCGACCGGATCCAGGGGCGGTACCAGGGGCGGGTGACGCCGGAGACGTGGACGCACGGGTCGGCGCAGCAGCGGCAGTCGTGGTTCCACGAGGGACACCGGACCGGGGAAATTGGGGCGGTGCGACACGTTCCGGTGAAGCCGGGGCCGGTTGTCGCCGGGCGATGTCAGTGCCGGGTGCAAGACTGGGCGGCAGGTCGGATCTCCGGGGAATGCCGGGCCCGTCGACCGGTGGCCGACCTGTTTCGGTGCGGCATGTTCACAGGGGAGTGATCGGTATGACAGGCACGGGCGGAGGGCGTCCGAGCATCTATCCGACGCTGCTGTACGCGGACGCGAAGGCGGCGATCAAACAGCTCACGGAAGCCTTCGGATTCACCGAACTGTCGGTGTACGAGGGCGAGGACGGCTCGGTGACCCACGCCGAGCTGGTGCAGGGCAACGGCGCGGTGATGCTGGGCTCCAAGGGCCGCGGCGGTGTCTTCGACACCTTGATGCGGGACGCGGGCCCGGCCGGGGTGTACATCGTGGTGGACGACGTCGACGGGCACCACCAGCGCGCCGTGGACCACGGCGCGGAGATCCTGGTGCCCCCGACGGACCAGGAGTACGGCTCGCGGGACTACACGGCCCGGGACGCCGAGGGCAACATCTGGAGCTTTGGGACATACGCCCCCGAGATAGGGATCTGACCCGCTCCCGCGGGGCCTAACCGCCGGTGTGCACCTGGAAGGCGGCCCGGCGCACCGCCTTGGCCAGGGCCGGGTCGGGGTGCGCGGCGGCGAGCGCGACCAGGACCTGCACGGTGCGCGGATGCCCCACCGCGCGCACCTCGTCCAGCAGTTGCGGGACGGTGGGCTGCACCGCGGACTCCAGGTGGCGTACGAGCATCGGCGCCTCGCCGTGGTCGGCGACGGCGGCGGCGGTGTCGACCCACAGCCAGGTGGCCTCCTCCCGGGTGAGGACCTCGTGGGCGTCCTCCGGGTCGGTGCCGTCGTGCTCGGCGAGCCACAGCAGGGCGTAGGGCCGCAGCGCCGACTCCTCGACGACGCCGCGCACGTCGGGCTCGGCGGGGGCGCCGACCACTCGCAGCGCCTCGAAGGCGAGGCCGCGCAGCAGGGCGTCGTCGCCGCGGGCGGCCACGATCAGCTCGGTGACGGCACTGCCGACGGGGCGGGCGGCGAGCCAGGCCCGGTACTCGGCGCGGGCGGCGTTGGGGCGGAGCTGGGCGCAGCCGCGGAGCATGTCCTCGGCCGCCTGCTCGATGTTCCCGGCCGGGCTCTGCGCGGCCACGCAGATCTGCTCCAGCTTGACCCACACCGCCCAGCTGCCGAGCGGGGTGAGAGTCGCCTGGCCGTCGCCGTAGGTGAGGGCGCCGACGGAGGCCAGGGCGTTCAGGGCCCAGTCGAGGAGCGGGGCGAGGACGGTGTCCTCGGCGGGCGCGGGCGCCACGGCGGTGGGCGCGTCGGCCGTCGGGAGCACGGCACCGGAGGTGGCGAGAGCCACCGGATCGGCCGCGTACGGGACTTCGCAGCGTTCGGTGCGCAGCTCGGTGACCCGCTGCTGGAGCAGGTCGAGAAGCTGCTCGACCGGGACCGGGCCGGCGGACAGCTGGAGGAAGGAGAGCACCTGGGGCATGGCCGAGACCACGTCCGCGACGGTCGCGTGCCGGTGCTCGGCCGGTTCCGGACGGGTCAGCGACCAGGCGTCGAAGAGGGCGACCCAGCCGCGCAGCACGGCGCTGTCGTCGCGGTCCCAGGCGCGCAGCCGCCAGCCGGGACGGGCGCTGGCGCCGTGCACCTCGACGAGGCCGGCGAGGCGGGCGGTGTCCCAGTCGGCGCGGACCTGGTCCGCCGTCAGGTGCAGATCGTCAGCCGCGCGTGCGGCGGTCGCGTCGGGGAGGGTGGCCATGCCGTCCTCGGCCGCGTCGGCGCGGCCGGGGCCGAGGGCGGCGTCGGCCCAGTGGGCGACGCGGGCCGCGCCCGCCAGGCGGAAGCGTGCCATTCTGGCCAGCTCCGAGGGGGCGGGGGTGCCCTCCGGCGGCCGGGGTGCGGGGCGGCTCGGGCGCCGCTGGTTCACAGCTCTGGGGGCGGCGGCCAGGGGTCGCGGTCGGACGAGTCGAAGCCTGGAGTCGCGCGGGATACGGGACGTCACGGGTGCAGTCTTCCGGTTGACGGTCCGAAAACCCAAACGGAATGTCACGGCGGGCGATGACAGTGGCCAACGCACGGGTACCGGCGGGGGCGGGTGGGCCAGGATCAAGCCAGTGGTACAGCCTGAAACGGAACGAATCACATGAGGGGGGTCAGGAACCGGCGCAGTTGCTCCTCGTACTCCTGCGGGTCGGCGTTCCACATGGCCGCGTGCGGGGCGTCCGGCACGGTGTGCAGGGCGACCCGGTCCGGGCGGCGGGCGGCCAGCCACCGGGAGTACGTCCACGGGGCCACGGTGTCGCCCGGACCGTGGATGAGCAGAGTCGGCACGTCGAGCCGGGCGGGGTCGGCCGTGCCGGCGAGGCCGTCGGGGTGCAGCCCGGTGCGGCCCTGTGCGGCGCGCACGGCGAGCGGCAGCACGGCGCCCGGAGTGTGCCGGGCCGTTGCCAGGGCGCGCACCGTGGCCCGCCAGTCGAGTACCGGCGAATCCAGGACCAGCCCGGCGACCCGGTCCCGCAGGGCGGAACGGGCGGCGACGCGCAGGGCCATGGTGGCGCCGGTGGACCAGCCGAGCAGGACGACGCGGCGGGCGCCGTACCGGACGGCGTAGCGGAGCGCCGCGTCCAGGTCGCGCCACTCGCTCTCGCCGAAGTGGTTCAGGCCGTCGGGCCGGCGGGGCGCGCCGAGGTCGCCGCGGTAGGCGAGGGCCAGCACCGGCAGGCGTCTGCGGTGCAGGAAGCCCACGACGTTCAGGGCCTGTTCGCGGGTGGTGCCCAGACCGTGCACGGCGATGGTCCAGGTGTCCCGGTGGCCGGGTACGAACCAGGCGGGCAGCGGGCCGAGTTCGCCGGGCACGTCGACGTCCGTGTGGGCGAGGTCGAGGGCGGAGGCCGGGTTGCCGACGAACACGTTCGGAGTGAGCCAGACCCTGTCGCCGGGCCGTACGGTGCCGTGCGTGACGCCTTCGAGACGGCGTACGACGGTGTCGGCGGTGTGGCGGGCGGAGGTCAGGACGGGTCCGACGACGGCGTGCGAGCCGTCGCCGGAGAGGCCGTAGCTGCCGGGGCGCAGGGAGGCCAGGTCGCGGGTGAGGGTGATCCGGCCCTCGGCGACGTCGTGCACGGTGAGCCGGGGTTCGGTGGGCAGCGGCCGGCCGGAGGGCGCCTTGAGCGCGGCGTCGCTGGCCATCCGCCCGGCGGCCACGCCGGCCGCACCCGCGGCCAGGGCGGCGGTGACGGCGGCGGCCGTCGCTGTGACAGTGCGCACGGTTCCAGTGTCCCGGCGGACCATGCGCTCGGCCAGCGGGAGCGGACGGGGCGGGGCCGGATGGGGTGGGGTGCGGGTGCGGTGTGGTGCGGTGCGGTGTGGTGCGGGGTGGGCTCGGGAAGCCGGGTGGGAGCGGACCGGGCGGGGCCCAGGGCCGGGGGCAGGAGGAATCGCGGGCAGGCGGAGTCGAGGGCAGGCGGAGTCGGGTGGGGCGAGGCCCGGGGGCAGTGGGAGCGGATACGGCGTGGCTCGGGGGCAAGCGGAGTCGGGTGGGGCGAGGCCCGGGGGCAGTGGGAGCAGATACGGCGTGGCTCGGGGGCAAGCGGAGTCGGGTGGGGCGAGGCCCGGGGGCAGTGGGAGCAGATACGGCGTGGCTCGGGGGCAGGCGGAGTCGGGTGGGGCGAGGCCCGGGGGCAGTGGGAGCGGATACGGCGTGGCTCGGGGGCAGGCAGAACCGAGGCCCGGTGGGGGCCTGCGGGGAGAGGCAGGCGGGCCCGCGCGTGGGCCGGCAGGGAGAGGTCCGGGGCGGGCGGAAGCGAAGGGGGCGTGGAAGGGGACGAGGGATGGGCCGACAGGGTGAGGTGGTGGCCGGGGGCGGCCCGGACGGTGCGGCGGGCGGGGCAGCCGGCCGGCCGGTCAGGGGCGCTGGCCGTAGCCGCGCAGGCGGTCCGCCGCCTGGGCCAGTTGGGCCGGGGTGAGGAGGGTGGGGGTATGGCCGGGCACCGAGGACGCGGTCAGCCACAGGCGGCACATCCACTCCAGTTGGGCGGTGCGGTCGTACGCCTGGTCGAGGGTGGTGCCGTGGGTGATCGCGCCGTGGTTGCGCAGGAGGCAGCCCGAGCGGCCGTCGAGGGCGCGGAGCATGTTCCCGGCCAGTTCTTCGGTGCCGTAGGTGGCGTACGGGGCGACCCGGACCGGGCCGCCCAGCGCGGCCGACATGTAGTGGATCGCGGGCAGTTCGCCGACGAGCGTCGAGACGGCCGTGGCGTACAGGGCGTGGGTGTGGACGACGGCCCGCGCGTCGGTGGCGCGGTAGACGGCGAGGTGCATGGGGAGTTCGCTGGTGGGCGCCAGCGTGCCGAGCACCTGTCGGCCGTCCAGGTCCACGCCGGTCACGTCGTCCGGGGTGAGCCGGTCGTACGGCACGCCCGACGGAGTGACGAGTACGAGGTCGCCGACGCGTACCGAGACGTTCCCGGAGGTGCCGACGACCAGTCCGTCGGACACGGTGCGGCGGGCCGCGGCGACCAGCGCCGTCCAGGCGCGGGCCGCCTCGGCGCCCGCGCCTCCATGTGGTCCGTGCTCCCGACACCGTTCAGCCATGTCGCGATCCTGCCGGGTGCGCAGGATCCCTTCAACGGATCGCCGCAACCCCCCTCCCATGCGACACTCCCAGTACCACCTCAGTTCACCTTTCGTTCATCCAGGTTTCCTACCTTCAACCAGCCAATGACTTCGAACGAATGCCTGGGTAAATGGAAGGCTTCTCGCTGATCCTCGCGATCGTGGTGATCACCGCGCTCGCGTTCGATTTCACGAACGGTTTCCACGACACCGCCAACGCGATGGCCACGACCATCTCGACCGGCGCACTCAAACCCAGAGTGGCGGTGGCCATGTCCGCCACCCTCAACCTGGTCGGCGCCTTCCTCTCCGTCGAGGTCGCCAACACGATCTCCAAGGGTCTCGTCGACGAGAGCGGCATCCGCCCCGAGGTCATCTTCGCCGCCCTGGTGGGCGCGATCCTCTGGAACCTGCTGACCTGGCTGGTGGGTCTGCCCTCAAGCTCCTCGCACGCGCTGATGGGCGGTCTGATCGGCGCCGCCGTCGCGTCCGCCGGCACGGGCGCCGTCCACGGCGACGTGCTCGTCACCAAGGTCCTCGTCCCGGCACTCGCCGCGCCCCTCGTCGCCGGGGTGGCGGCGCTGCTAGCCACCCGGCTGTCGTACTCGCTCGACGGCGCCGCGGAGGGCAAGGCCGCCGAGAAGGGCTACCGGGCCGGCCAGATCGCCTCCGCGGGTCTGGTCTCCCTGGCCCACGGCACCAACGACGCCCAGAAGACCATGGGCGTCATCACCCTGGCGCTGATCGCCGGCGGTGCGATCGCCCCCGGCTCGAACCCGCCCACCTGGGTCGTCCTCTCCGCGGGTCTCGCCATCGCGCTCGGCACCTACCTCGGCGGCTGGCGCATCATCCGCACGATGGGCAAGGGACTGACCGACCTCCGGCCGCGGCAGGGCTTCGCCGCCCAGACCAGCGCGGCGACCGCCATCCTGGCCTCCTCGCACCTCGGCTTCTCGCTCTCCACCACGCATGTCGTCTCCGGTTCCGTGATGGGCGCGGGGCTGGGCCGCAAGGGCGGGGTGGTGCGCTGGTCGACGGCCGGCCGGATGTGCGTCGCCTGGGCGCTGACGCTGCCGGCCGCCGCGCTCGTCGGTGCGCTCGCGGAAGTCGTCACGGAACTGGGTGACTGGGGCACCGCGGGTGTGGCCGTCTGCCTGGTCGGCTCCGCCGTGGGGATCTGGCGGGTCTCGCGGCGTGAGGTCGTGGACCACAGCAACGTCAATGAGGTGAACGGCACCCGGGAGTCGGCCGTTCCGGTTGGGCCGGCCGTTCCGGTTGGGCCCGCCGCTGTGGTCGAGTCGGTCGGTGTGGTGTCCGCCACCATCGGCGCCGGTTCCGCGGGTTCCGGCGGTTCCGCCGGTTCGCCCTCGGGGGCGGGCGGGCCGGCCGCTGCGGTCGCCTCGGCCGCGCCCGTCGCCGCCGATCCGGCCGGGCCGCCGCCGAGTGCCGCCGTCTGAGACGCGAGGAAGAAGCATCACCATGGACACCATGCACATCGACTGGGCGGCTCTCGGTTCCGTCTTCGGCGTCAGCCTCGGGGTCACCGTGGCGCTCGTGGGGCTGTTCACCCTCGGGGTGGCCGGATTGTCGCGCCGTGAACGGGCCGTTGCGCGGGGAGGTTCCGCGGGGGTGGCGTTGGCTGGGGCGTACGCCTGCTTTGTGGCGTGCGCCGCGGCTGTGGGGTATGGGATCTTTTTGATCGCGGGGTGAGTGGTTCGGGGCGTGGGGGTTTTGCGCAGTTCCCCGCGCCCCTACCGGGGTTCGCGTCGTTGCTCGGCCGCGCGTGCGTGGTCGTTTTTGCGCAGTTCCCCGCGCCCCTACCGGGGATCGCGTCGTTGCTCAGCCGCGCGTGCGTGGTCGTTTTTGCGCAGTTCCCCGCGCCCCTACCGGGGATCGCGTCGTTGCTCGGCCGCGCGTGCGTCGTCGGTTTTGCGCAGTTCCCCGCGCCCCTATCGGGGATCGCGTCATCAGTCCGCCGCGCGTGCGTCGTGGGTTTTGCGTGGTTCCCCGCGTGCCCATCCGGGGGAGTCGTCTCGGTATGAGGCTGGGCACACTCTTCCCTTGCAGGTCAGCGGCTGGTTGACGGTTCTTCGGGGGGCGTGGTGGACTTCCGGAGCCATGTACGGCGGCAGGAGAGGAAGCCGGTGCGAATCCGGCGCGGTCCCGCCACTGTCACCGGGGAAGGACTTCCCCGGGAGCCAGGAACTCTCGCCGCCGGTCTCGTCGAACCAGGGCGTGGACACCCTGAGTGAGGACATATCGCCATGCTCGGCTGCGGATTGAGATACAGCACCAGGTCGCTTCCCGACCCGACGGCCGGCTGAACCGGTGCGTGCCGATCGCGTCTTCGCGTACGGCGCCGCTCTCGGCCTCCTCGGCGATCTGCTCGTGGGCGATCCGCGCCACGGACATCCGGTCGCCGGGTTCGGGCGTGCCGCCGGCGCGGCGGAGCGGGTGCTGTGGCGGGACCACCGGGGGTGGGGAGCCCTGTACACCGCCGTGTGCGTCGGCGGTGCCGCGGGCCTCGGAGCGCTGGCCCGGCGGGCCGTGCGTGCCTCCCCCGCCGGTTCCGTGGCGCTGACCGGGGCCGTCACCTGGGCGGTGGTGGGCGGGACTTCGCTCGCCCGGGAGGCCCAGGCCGTCCGGCGGGCCCTCGACGCGGGGGACGTCACCGCGGCGCGGGCCCGGCTGCCGCATCTGTGCGGACGGGATCCGCAGGCCCTCGACGCCCAGGGGATCGCGCGGGCCGTCGTGGAGTCGGTGGCCGAGAACACGTCCGACGCGGTCGTCGGGGCGCTGGTGTGGGGGGCATTGGGCGGGGTGCCCGGGTTCGTCGCCTTCCGTGCGGTGAACACCCTCGACGCGATGGTCGGGCACCGGTCGCCGCGGCACCGGCGGTTCGGGTGGGCCGCCGCGCGGCTCGACGACGTCGCCGGCTGGCCGGGGGCACGGCTCACCGCGGTGCTCGCCGCCGTCTCGGGCCCGGACGCACGGGGTGCGGTGCGGGCCTGGCGGGCCGACGCCCACCGGCATCCGAGCCCCAACGCCGGCCCCGTGGAGGCTTCCTTCGCCGGGGCGCTGGACGTGCGGCTGGGCGGGACGCTGTCGTACGGGGGACGGGTCGAGCACCGGCCCGTGCTCAACGGCGGCGGGCGGGAGGTCGCCGCCGCGGACATCGACCGTGCGGTACGGCTGTCCCGCCGGGTCGGGCTGCTCGCGCTCGGCGTCACGACCGCAGCGCGGCTGGCCGTGCGGGGGCGCACGTCATGAGCGGTGGTGGGCTGCTCGTCGCCGGTACCACCTCCGACGCGGGCAAGAGCGTGGTCACGGCGGGGATCTGCCGGTGGCTGGTGCGGCAGGGCGTCGCGGTCGCGCCGTTCAAGGCGCAGAACATGTCCCTGAACTCGTTCGTCACCCGCGAGGGCGCCGAGATCGGGCGGGCCCAGGCGATGCAGGCCCAGGCGTGCCGGATCGAACCGACCGCGCTGATGAACCCGGTCCTGCTCAAACCGGGCGGGGAGCAGAGCAGTCAGGTCGTGCTCATGGGCAGGCCGGTGGGCGAGATGAGCGCGCGCGGGTACCACGGCGGACGCCAGGAGCGGCTGCTGGGAACCGTGCTCGACTGCCTCGCCACGCTGCGGGACACGTACGACGTGGTGATCTGCGAGGGCGCGGGCAGCCCGGCGGAGATCAACCTGCGGCGGACCGACATCGTGAACATGGGCCTCGCCCGCAAGGCGCGGCTGCCCGTGCTGGTGGTCGGCGACATCGACCGCGGGGGTGTCTTCGCGTCGTTCTTCGGGACCGTGGCGCTGCTGTCCCGCGCGGACCAGGAGCTGGTCGCCGGATTCCTCGTCAACAAGTTCCGCGGGGACGTCGGCCTGCTGGAGCCGGGGCTCGACATGCTGCGCGGCCTGACCGGGCGGCCCGCCTACGGCGTCCTGCCGTTCCGGCCCGGCCTCGGCATCGACGAGGAGGACGGGGTGGCCGTCTCCCTGCGGGGCGCGGTACGGGAGTCGGCGCCGGCCGCACCGGTCGGCGAGGACGTGCTGCGCGTCGCGGTCTGCGCGGTGCCGCTCATGTCCAACTTCACCGACGTGGACGCGCTGGCCGCCGAACCGGGCGTCGTCGTACGGTTCGTGGACCGGCCGCAGGAGCTGGCCGACGCCGATCTCGTCGTCGTACCCGGGACCCGGGGCACCGTCCGGGCGCTGGCCTGGCTGCGGGAGCGCGGGCTCGCCGAGGCGCTTGGCGACCGGGCCCGCGAAGGCCGGCCCGTCCTCGGCGTCTGCGGCGGCTTCCAACTGCTCGGCGAGCACATCGAGGACGCGGTCGAGTCGCGGGCCGGGCAGGTGAGCGGGCTGGGCGTGCTGCCGGTCCGGGTGCGGTTCGCCCGGGAGAAGACCCTCGCCCGGCCCGTCGGCGAGGCGTTCGGTGAGCGGGTCGAGGGCTACGAGATCCATCACGGCGTCGCCGACGTCACCGGGGGCGAGCCCTTCCTGGACGGCTGCCGGGTCGGCGCGGTCTGGGGCACGCACTGGCACGGCTCGCTGGAGTCGGACGGCTTCCGGCGGGCGTTCCTGCGCGAGGTGGCCGCCGCCGCGGGGCGCCGCTTCGTACCGGCGCCCGACACCTCGTTCGCCGCGCTGCGCGAGGAGCAGCTCGACCGGCTCGGCGACCTGATCGAACAGCACGCGGACACGGACGCGCTGTGGCGGCTCATCGAGTCGGGCGCGCCGCCAGGACTGCCCTTCATTCCACCGGGAGCGCCCGCATGAGCACAGTGTTGTTGTTGTCGACCGCCGACACCGATCTGCTGGCGGCACGTGCCTGCGGCGCGTCCTATCTGATCGGCAACCCGACGCGGATCGATGTCGCCGAGGAACTGCCGGCGCTGCTGCGGCGGGCCGACCTCGCCGTCGTACGGCTGCTGGGCGGCAAACGGGCCTGGGAGGACGGGCTGGCCGCGCTGCGGGCGTCGGGGGTCCCGACCGTGCTGCTGGGCGGCGAGAGCGTGCCCGACGCCGAGTTGATGGCCGAGTCGTCCGTGCCGTCCGGTGTGGTCGCCGAGGCGCTGCGCTACCTGGTGGAGGGCGGGCCCGACAACCTCGCCCAGCTCGCCCGGTTCCTGTCCGACACCGTGCTGCTGACCGGTGAGGGCTTCGACGGGCCGCGGACGATGCCGGAGTACGGCGTGCACGGCGAGCGGGCCGCCGTCGAGGGCCGCCCGACCGTCGGCGTGATCTTCTACCGGGCGCACGAACTGAGCGGCAACACCGCCTTCGTGGACACCCTGTGCGACGCGATCGAGGCGCGCGGCGCCAACGCGCTGCCCGTGTACTGCGGTTCGCTGCGCGACGCCGACGCGGGTCTGTACGAGATCCTCGGCCGGGCCGACGCGCTGGTGGCGACCGTCCTCGCCGCGGGCGGCACGCACGCCTCGCAGGCGTCGGCGGGCGGCGAGGAGGAAGCCTGGGACGTCGGGGCGCTCGCCGGTCTTGACGTGCCCGTGCTGCAAGGGCTGTGCCTCACCTCGTCGCGGGACGCCTGGGACGGGTCCGACGCGGCGCTGTCCCCCATGGACGCGGCGATGCAGGTCGCCATCCCGGAGTTCGACGGGCGGCTGATCACCGTGCCGTTCTCCTTCAAGGAGCAGGGCCCGGACGACGTGCCGGTGTACGTCGCCGACCCCGAGCGGGCCGACCGCGTCGCCGGCATCGCCGTACGGCACGCGCGGCTGGGGTACAAGCCCCACGCCGACAAGAAGATCGCGCTCGTCTTCACCGCCTATCCGACCAAGCACTCCCGGGTCGGCAACGCGGTCGGCCTGGACACGCCCGCGTCGGCGGTGCGGGTGCTGGACGCCCTGCGCGCGGCCGGCTACTCGCTCACCGAGTACCCCGCGGGCGGCGACGAGCTGATCCATCGGCTGATCGAGGCCGGCGGCCACGACGTCGAATGGCTCACCGAGGAGCAACTGGCCGCCGCGCCCGCGCGGGTGCCGCTCGCCGACTACCGGGCGTGGTTCGACACCCTCGACCCGGAGCTGCGCCGCGCCATGCTGGAGGCGTGGGGCGAGCCGCCGGGCGGTCTGTACGTGGACGGCGACGACATCGTGCTGGCCGCGCTCCGGTTCGGGAACGTCGTCGTGCTGATCCAGCCGCCGCGGGGCTTCGGCGAGAACCCGATCGCGATCTACCACGACCCCGACATGCCGCCGTCCCACCACTACCTGGCGGCCTACCGCTGGCTGGAGAACAGCTTCGGCGCCGACGCGATCGTGCACATGGGCAAGCACGGCACGCTGGAGTGGCTGCCGGGCAAGGGCCTCGGCCTGAGTGCCGGCTGCGCCCCGGACGCCGTCCTCGGCGACCTGCCGCTGGTCTACCCGTTCATCGTCAACGACCCCGGCGAGGGCACCCAGGCCAAGCGGCGCGGGCACGCCACCGTCGTCGACCATCTGGTGCCGCCGATGGCCCGCGCCGACACCTACGGCGACTTGGCCAAGCTGGAGCAACTGCTCGACGAGTACGCGCTGGTGTCCGACCTGGACCCGGCGAAGGCGCCCGCCGTCCGGGCCCAGATCTGGACGCTGGTCAAGGCGGCCGAGCTGCACCACGACCTGCACGTGGCCGAGCAGCCCGAGGACGCCGACTTCGACGAGTTCGTCCTGCACGTCGACGGCTACCTGTGCGAGATCAAGGACGTGCAGATCCGTGACGGCCTGCACGTGCTGGGCGGCGGCCCGGTGGGCGGGCCGCGCGTCAACCTGGTCCTCGCCGTGCTGCGCGCCGCCCAGGTGTGGGGCGGCCGGGCGAACGCGCTGCCCGGCCTGCGGGCCTCGCTCGCCGCTCACTTCGGGCTCAGCGAGAAGGAGCTGCTGGCCGAGCCGGGCGCGCCGCTGAAGGTGCCGGCCGAGCTGACCGACCTGGTCGAGGGGCCGGCCCGGACGGCTTCCGACGCCGTCGATCTGCTGGAGCAGCTGTGCCGGCGGCTCGCCGAGGGCATGGAGGCCCGCGACTGGGCCACGGCCGCGTGCGCGCCGCTGGTCCGGGAGGTGCTGGGCACCGGCCTCGCGGACGCGGTCGCCGTGCTCGAATTCGCCTGCGCCGAGGTCGTACCGCGGCTGGAGCGGACGACCGACGAGATCGGGCACATCCTGCACGCGCTGGACGGCGGGTACGTCCCGGCGGGCCCGTCGGGCTCGCCGACCCGGGGTCTGGTCAACGTCCTGCCGACCGGCCGCAACTTCTACTCCGTCGACCCCAAGGCCATTCCGTCCCGGCTGAGCTGGGAGGTCGGGCAGGCGCTCGCCGACTCGCTGGTGCAGCGGTATCTGGCTGACACCGGCGGCTACCCGAAGTCGGTCGGTCTGACAGTCTGGGGCACGTCCGCGATGCGCACCCAGGGCGACGACATCGCGGAGATCCTGGCGCTGCTGGGCTGCCGCCCGGTGTGGGACGACGCGTCGCGGCGGGTGACCGGCTTCGAGGTGGTCCCGCCGGCCGAGCTGGGCCGGCCGCGCATCGACGTCACGGTCCGGATCTCCGGTTTCTTCCGGGACGCGTTCCCGCACGTCGTCGGGTTGATCGACGACGCGGTACGGGCGGTGGCCGAGCTGGACGAGCCCGCCGAGGCCAACTACGTCCGGGCGCACGCCGACGAGGACACCGCCGAGCACGGGGACCGGCGGCGCGCGACGGCCCGTGTCTTCGGTTCCAAGCCGGGCGCGTACGGGGCCGGGCTGCTGCCGCTGATCGACGCCCGCAACTGGCGCAGCGACGCGGACCTGGCCGAGGTGTACGCGGTGTGGGGCGGTTACGCCTACGGGCGCGGTCTTGACGGGCGGGCGGCGCGCGGGGACATGGAGACGGCGTTCCGGCGGATCGCGGTGGCGGCGAAGAACGTGGACACCCGCGAACACGACCTCGTCGACGCCGACGACTACTTCCAGTACCACGGCGGCATGGTGGCGATGGTGCGGCATCTGACGGGCACCGGTCCCGAGGCGTACGTGGGCGATTCGGCCGTGCCGGACCAGGTGCGGACCCGGACCCTCGGCGAGGAGACGCACCGGGTCTTCCGGGCCCGGGTCGTCAACCCGCGCTGGATGGCGGCCATGCGGCGGCACGGCTACAAGGGCGCCTTCGAGATGGCGGCGACCGTGGACTACCTGTTCGGGTACGACGCCACGGCGGGCGTGGTCGACGACTGGATGTACGAGAAGCTCAGCGCGGAGTACGTCTTCGACGCCGAGAACCGGGACTTCATGAAGAAGTCCAACCCGTGGGCGCTGCGGGGCATCACCGAACGCCTGCTGGAGGCGGCGGACCGCGGGCTGTGGGCCGAGCCGGACGCTCGGACGCTGGACCGGCTGCGGGCCACCTACCTGGAGCTGGAGGGCGACTTGGAGGGCGACTTGGAGGGCGACGAGAAGTGACTACCCCCTTTCCGTTCACGGCCGTCGTCGGCCAGGACGATCTGCGGCTGGCGCTGCTGCTGAACGCGGTGTCCCCGGCGGTCGGCGGTGTGCTGGTGCGCGGCGAGAAGGGCACCGCCAAGTCCACGGCCGTGCGGGCGCTGTCGGCGTTGCTGCCGCGGGTCGACGTGGTCTCCGGGTGCCGCTTCTCCTGCGACCCGGGCTCCCCCGACCCCGCGTGCCCGGACGGGCCGCACGCGCCGGGGGCGTCCGGGTCCCGCCCGGCCCGCATGGTGGAGCTGCCCGTCGGCGCCTCCGAGGACCGGCTGGTCGGCGCGCTCGACATCGAGCGGGCGCTCACGGAGGGCGTGAAGGCGTTCGAACCCGGCCTGCTGGCCGACGCGCACCGCGGCATCCTCTACGTCGACGAGGTCAACCTGCTCCACGACCACCTGGTCGACCTGCTGCTGGACGCGGCGGCGATGGGCGCCTCGTACGTCGAGCGCGAGGGCGTCTCCGTCCGGCATGCGGCGCGCTTCCTGCTCGTCGGGACGATGAATCCCGAGGAAGGCGAACTGCGGCCCCAGTTGCTCGACCGTTTCGGGCTGACCGTCGAGGTGACCGCCTCGCGGGAGCCCGGACAGCGGGTGGAGGTCGTGCGGCGGCGGCTCGCGTACGACGACGACCCGGCGTCCTTCGCCGCGCGGTGGGCCGACGAGGAGGCCGCGGTGCGCCGCCGCGTCGTCGCGGCCCGGGAGCTGCTGCCGCGGGTGCGGCTGGGCGACGGGGCGTTGCGGCAGATCGCCGCGACCTGCGCGGCGTTCGAGGTGGACGGGATGCGCGCCGACATCGTGATGGCGCGCACGGCGACCGCGCTGGCCGCGTGGGCCGGGCGCACCGACGTGCTCGCCGAGGACGTGCGACAGGCCGCGCTGCTCGCGCTGCCGCACCGGCGCCGGCGCAACCCGTTCGACGCGCCGGGGCTCGACGAGGACAAGCTGGACGAGACGCTGGGGCAGTTCGCCGGCGAGGGCGACGACGGTCCCGACGGGGACGGTCCCGACGATCCCGGCCCCGACGATCCCGGTCCCGACGATCCCGGTGGGGGCGGACCGGACGGCGGTCCCGGTGGGGGCGGCGGGCGGCCCGACGCCGGGCCGCAGGACGGTGACACCGGGGCGGGGCCCGAGGAACCGGGTGCGGCGCGGCCCGCGCCCGCCGGGGCCGGCGAGCGGCCGGACACGGCGGAGTCCGCGCCCTCCGGGGCCGGCGAGCAGTCCGCCGTGGGGGCCGGCGAGCCCTTCCGTACCAAGGTGCTGAGCGTGCCGGGCCTCGGCGAGGGCGCCGCCGGACGGCGGTCCCGGGCACGCACCGAGCAGGGGCGGACGACGGGGGCCAGGCGGCCCCACGGGGCGCTCACCAAGCTGCACCTGACGGCGACCGTGCGGGCCGCGGCGCCGCACCAGCGGGCCCGCGGGCGGTCCGGGCCGGGCCTCGTGGTGCGCGGGGACGATCTGCGGCAGGCGACGCGGGAGGGCCGCGAGGGGAACCTCGTGCTGTTCGTCGTGGACGCCTCCGGTTCGATGGCGGCCCGGCAGCGGATGGGCGCCGTGAAGGGTGCGGTGCTGTCGCTGCTGCTGGACGCCTACCAGCGGCGGGACAAGGTGGGTCTGGTGACCTTCCGGGGTGCCGCGGCGGACCTGGCGCTGCCGCCGACCTCGTCGGTGGACGCGGCGGCGGCGCGGCTTCGGTCGCTGCCGACGGGCGGCCGGACGCCGCTCGCGGCCGGGCTGCTCAAGGCGCACGAGGTGCTGCGGGTGGAACGGCTGCGGGATCCGGCACGGCGGGCGCTGCTCGTGGTGGTGACCGACGGGCGGGCCACGGGCGGCCCGGAGCCGGTGGCGCTGGCGGAGCGTGCCGCGCGGCTGTTCGCGGCGGAGCAGGTCGCCTGCGTGGTCGTGGACTGCGAGTCGGGGCCGGTGCGGCTGGGGCTGGCGGCGGGGCTCGCCGCCGGTCTCGGCGGTACGGCCGTCACGCTCGACGAACTGCGGGCGGACTCGATCGCCGGGCTGGTCAGGGATGTGCGCGAAACGTCGAGGAGGGCCGCCTGATGCCGCAGGGGAAACCGGAGGTCGTACCGGACGACGGGCTGACGACACGGCAGCGGCGCAACCGTCCGCTGGTCGTCGTGCACACGGGCGTCGGCAAGGGCAAGTCGACGGCCGCTTTCGGGCTGGCGCTGCGCGCCTGGAACCAGGGGTGGCCGATCGGGGTGTTCCAGTTCGTCAAGTCGGCCAAGTGGAAGGTGGGCGAGGAACGGGCGCTGCGGGTGCTCGGGGACTCCGGCGAGGGCGGGTCCGTCGTCTGGCACAAGATGGGCGAGGGCTGGTCCTGGGTGCAACGGGACCTCCGGGACGGCAGGACCGGCAACTTCAGCAACGAGGAGAAGGCCCGGGAGGGCTGGGAGCAGGTCAAGCGGGACCTGGCGGCCGAGACGTACCGGCTGTACGTGCTGGACGAGTTCGCGTACCCGCTGCACTGGGGCTGGGTGGACACCGACGAGGTCGTGGAGGTGCTGCGGGACCGGCCGGGCACCCAGCACGTGGTGATCACCGGTCGGAACGCGCCCGAGGGGCTGGTCGGGTTCGCCGACCTCGTGACCGACATGTCCAAGGTCAAACACCCCATGGACGTGGGGCAGAAGGGCCAGCGGGGCATCGAGTGGTGAGGTCCGTACCCCGGTTGGTGGTCGCCGCGCCCGCGTCCGGCAGCGGCAAGACCACGGTGGCCACCGGGCTGATGGCGGCGCTGGCCGGCCGGGGGCTCGCCGTCTCCCCGCACAAGGTCGGGCCGGACTACATCGACCCCGGTTACCACACGCTGGCCGCCGGGCGCACGGGCCGCAACCTCGACGCCTACCTGTGCGGCCCGGAGCTGATCGGCCCGCTGTTCGCGCACGGGGCGCGCGGCTGCGACGTCGCGGTCGTCGAGGGGGTCATGGGGCTGTACGACGGGGCCGCCGGGGAGGGCGAGTCGGCGTCCACCGCGCAGGTGGCGAAACTGCTCGGGGCGCCGGTCGTGCTGGTCGTGGACGCGTCCGCGCAGTCGCGGTCGGTGGCCGCGCTGGTGCACGGGTTCGCCACCTGGGATCCGGCGGTGCGGATCGGCGGGGTGATCCTGAACAAGGTGGCGTCCGACCGGCACGAGGCGTTGCTGCGGGAGGCGTTGGAGTCGGTCGGGGTGCCGGTGCTGGGGGTGCTGCGGCGGGAGGCGGCCGTGTCGACGCCGTCCAGGCATCTGGGGCTGGTGCCGGTGGCCGAGCGGGACGTTGCCGCGGTGGCGGCGGTGGCCGCGATGGGGGCGATGGTCGCCGGCGGGTGCGATCTGGAGGGGTTGCTGCGGCTGGCCCGGGGTGCGGGTCCGCTGCCCGCGGCGGCCTGGGACCCCGCCGAGGCGCTGGCGGCCTCCGCCGCCGAGCCGCCACCGGCCCCGGCAGCCGTGTTCCCGACCGGTCCCGGACGGCCGCGTCCCGCACGGCCGCGTCCCGGAGTGCCGCACGGGCCGGCCGGCCCGCGGATCGCCGTGGCCGGCGGCGCCGCCTTCACCTTCTCCTACGCCGAGCACACCGAACTCCTCACCGCCGCCGGCGCCGACGTCGTACCGTTCGACCCGCTGCGGGACGAGCGGCTGCCGGAGGGCACCCGCGGGCTGGTCGTCGGCGGCGGGTTCCCCGAGGTGTACGCCGAGGAGCTGTCCGCCAACGAGCCGTTGCGCGGGGCCGTCGCCGCGCTCGCCGCATCCGGTGCGCCGGTCGCCGCCGAGTGTGCGGGGCTGCTGTACCTGTGCCGGGACCTGGACGGGCTGCCGATGTGCGGGGTGCTCGACGCCGGCGCGCGGATGAGCGAGCGGCTCACCCTGGGCTACCGGGACGCCGTCGCCGTCGGCGACAGCGTGCTGGCCGGGGCGGGGACGCGGATGCGGGGGCACGAGTTCCACCGGACCGTCGTCGAGCCGGGGGCGGGGACGGCTCCGGCGTGGGGCGTGCGGGGCCCCGAGCGGCGCGTCGAGGGTTTCGTGCAGCACGGGGTGCACGCGAGTTATCTGCACACGCACTGGGCGTCCCGGCCCGGTGTGGCCCGTCGGTTCGTGGAGAGGTGCAAGGCTTCCTAATGTTGTTGTCAAGCCGCCTCGGTGGCCGGTGGTGCGACTTGGTAGCACCGTCGGTCACGGATCAGGGCCCAGATGACGTTCACGCGGCGTCGTGCGAGGGCGAGGACCGCTTGGACGTGCCGCTTGCCTTCAGCTCTCTTGCGGTCGTAGAACGCCCGGGAATTGGGGTCACAGCGGATGCTGATGAGCGCGGAGGTGTAGAGGACGCGCTGAAGTCTGCGGTGGTAGCGCTGTGGCCGGTGCAGGTTCCCGCTGGTCTTGCCGGAGTCGCGGGGTGCCGGCGCGACGCCGGCGAAAGCCGCCAGCCGGTCAGGGGTCGGGAACGAGGCCAGGTCACCGCCGACAGCAGCGAGGAACTCGGCGCCGAGCAAGGGCCCGATGCCGGGCACGCTTTCGATCACTTCGGCGAGTTCGTGCTGGCGAAACCGGCCCTCGATGAGCTTGTCGGTCTCGGCGATTTTCTCGTTGAGGGCGATCACCTCCTTCGCCAGAGTGTGGGCCATCGCGGCGATGTGCCTCTCGCCGACGACTGCGGTGTGCTGGCGCTCGGCGGCCTGTACGGCTGCGGCTGCCAGAGCTTCGGCGCTGCGGACTTTGCGGTTGCGCAGCCAGGTCTCCAGTCGTTTGAGGCCGATGCGGCGCAGGGCGGCCGGGGTCTGGTAGCCGGTCAGCAGGATCAGCGGCCCGGCGTTGGTGACGTCCAAGGCCCGTTCCAGGGACGGGAACATGCTGGTCATGGTGGCGCGCAGGCGGCTGACAGTGCGCGTGCGGTCGGTCACCAGGTCGACGCGGCGGGCGGTGAGCAGTTCCAGTTCCACGGTCGCCTCGTTGCCGGGGCGGATCGGCTGGAGGTCGCGGCGCATGCGGGCTTGGTCGGCGATGACCAGGGCGTCGCGGGCGTCGGTCTTGCCCTCGCCCCGGTAGGAGTCGCTGGCGCGGTTCACTGCCTTGCCGGGGATGTAGACCAGCTCTTGGCCGTGATTGACCAGCAGTGTGATCAGCAGGCCGGGCTCACCACCGGTCATGTCCAGCGCCCAGGTGGCCTGGCCCTCGCCGGCCAGGCCGAGGACATCGGTGAGGAGTTCAAGCAGCTCGGGCTCGTCGTTGGCGACCCGCCGCGACAGCAGTGTGTTCCCTTCGGCGTCCAGCACCAGGCAGTGGTGGTGGGTCTTGCCGCAGTCGGTCCCGGCCCATATCCGGCTCATCGTGCTCCCGTCGGTCGTACCTGCATGTCACACCACGGACGACCTCGCCGGCATTGCTCTACACAGCGACCTGTTCGCACTTCCCAATTGGCGGCCGAGTCGTCGTGGAGGGCCGGGCGGCCAAGCCTCCCAAGCCACGGTCGGCAGCGTCATGAAAGCCACACCCGGTCCTCCTGGGTGAGCCAACCCTACGAATGGCTCGCTCAGCCCAAGCAGGAAGGTAGAGCGTCATGAGCAGCAGGCTGATCGGTGTCGGGATGGGGCCGGGCGACCCCGAACTGGTGACCGTGAAGGGGGTGAACGCGCTGCGCGCCGCCGCCGTCGTCGTCGTACCGGTCATGGACACCGGGGAGCGGGGGCGGGCCGAGGCGACCGTGCTGCACCACGTGTCCGGGGAGAAGGTCGTCCCGGTGGTGTTCGCGCTCAACGAGCGCACGGACCGGGCGCGCCGGGAGGCTGCCTGGGACGCGGCCGGGGCGCGGGTCGCGGCGCTGCTGCGGGAGCGCGGCACGGTCGCCTTCGCGACGATCGGCGATCCGAACGTGTACTCCACTTTCACCTATCTCGCGCAGACGATCGCGGAACTGGTGCCGGGGGTGGTCGTGGAGACGGTGCCCGGCATCACCGCCATGCAGGATCTCGCGGCCCGGTCGGGTGCCGTGCTGACCGAGGGGACCGAACCGCTCACGCTGGTGCCGGTGACCGCCGGGGCGGCGGTGCTCAAGGAGGCGCTGGCCGGGCCCGGCACGGTCGTCGCGTACAAGTTCGGGCGGCAGGCCGCCGAGGTCGCCGCGGCGCTGCGGGAGAGCGGGCGGCTCGGGGACGCGGTGTGGGGTTCGGCGCTCGGTCTGCCGGAGGAGTCCGTGCGGCCCGCCGCCGATCTCGACGGGACACCGCTGCCGTACCTGTCCACACTCATCGCACCGGCACGGCGCGACGGCTCACGGGGCGGCAAGCTGTGACGGCCGTCCCGACGCGCTCGGCCCGGGACGCCGGTCGGCCGCGGGCCTCGGCCGGACCCGCCCGCGGACCGCGCATCCCGGCCGGACCGGGCCACCGGCCCGCCACCTCGGCCGGCGACACCCGCCGGCCGCGGGTCTTCGCCGACCACCCCCGAGCCTCACCCCGCCACGCCCACCACCAGCCAGATGAAGGCGGCCCCCGCCACGGTGCACAGGACGGTCGAGCGGGCGGGGTGCTGGTGGTGCGCCTCGGGGAGGATCTCGGCCGCGGCGAGATACAGCAGCACGCCGCCGAAGAGGCCGAGATAGCCGCCGAGCAGTTGTTCCGGGATGGTGAGGAACACCGTGGACAGCGCGCCCACCAGCGGGGCGCAGGCGTCCGCGAACAGCATCGCGGCCGCCCTGCGCCGCGCGTTGCCGTACAGCCGGGTGAGGGTGAAGGTGTTGAAGCCGTCGGCGAAGTCGTGGGCGATCACGGCGAGCGCGACGGACAGGCCCATGCCGCCGCCGACCTGGAAGGCGGCGCCGATCGCCACGCCGTCCATGGCGCTGTGGCCGACCATCGCGCCGGCCGCGGTGAGCCCCACCTCGGGCGACCGCAGGTCCTGGGTGTGCGGGTGCGCGCCGGTGGGGGGCGGCGCGGTGAGCGGTGCCGCGGCGGCGCCGGGACCGGGCGGGCGCGGCGGCCCGGAGGGCCGAGCCGGGCCGGTCACCCCGTCCGCCCCGTCCACCGCAGGCGGCGCGGGGGCGACGCGTTCCGCGCCGCCGTGGGCCGTCCGGCGGGCCGCGAGCAGCCGTTCCACCAGGTGCGCCAGCAGGAAGCCGGCCACGAACAGCAGCAGGGCGCAGGGCACGCCGAAGACCTCCCGGCCGGCCGCCGCCAGCGCCTCGGGCAGCAGGTCCAGACCCACCACACCGAGCATCAGTCCGCCGGCCAGGCCCAGGACCAGGTGGCGGCGGTCGGTCACCCGCTGTGCCGTCCAGCCGCCGGCCAGCGTCATCAGGAACGCGCCGAGCGCGACGAAGACAGCCATGCGCCTTTGCTATCCGATCAGTCGCCGCCCGCGCACATCCGGCCCGCGCGCCCCCCGCACCAACCATGACTTTTCGTACGAGAGGACCCTTCTCATGGCCGCTGCCCCCACCGGCAAGGTGACCTTCGTCGGTGCCGGGCCCGGCGCCGCGGATCTGCTGACGTTCCGGGCCGCGCGGGCCATCGCCGAGGCCGACGTGGTGATCTGGGCGGCCAGCCTGGTCCAGGCGGAGGTGTTGGAGCACGCCCGCGCGGACGCGCGGATCCTGGACTCGGCGGCCCTGGCGCTGGAGGACGTCGTCGCCGTCTACGAGCAGGCCCACGCCGAGGGGCTGCGGGTGGCGCGGGTGCACTCCGGCGACCCGGCCCTGTGGGGCGGCACGCAGGAGCAGCTCGACCGGTGCGCGGAGATCGGGATCGAGACGGAGATCGTGCCCGGTGTCTCCGCGTTCTCCGCCGTCGCCGCGCTCGCGGGGCGGGAGTTGACCGTCCCCGAGGTCGCGCAGTCCGTGGTCCTCACCCGGCTCGGCGGCGGCAAGACGCCGATGCCGCCCGGCGAGGAGGTGCGCGAGTTCGCCCGGCACGGCACCACCATGGCCGTCTTCCTGTCCGCCGCGCGCAGCGGCCAGCTGGTGCGGGAGCTGCTGGAGGGCGGCTATCCGACCGACACGCCCGTCGTGGTCGCGTACCGGGCGACCTGGCCCGACGAGTTGGTGGCGCGCTGCACGATCGGCACGCTGGAGGAGACGGTCAAGGAGCACCGGCTGTGGAAGCACACGCTGTTCCTGGTCGGTCCGGCGCTGGCCGCGCGCGGCACCCGCTCGCACCTCTACCACCCCGGTCACTTCCACGGTTTCCGCAAGGCCGACCCCGCGGCCCGCAGGGCCCTGCGCGAGCGGGGCGCGCGCCCGTGACGGCGCTGATCACGGTGGTGGGCGCGGGCACCGGGACACCGGTCGCGGCGGACGCCCTGGCCGGTGCCGAGCTGGTCGTGGGCGGGCGGCGGCACCTGGACGCGGTACGGCTGCCGGACGGGGCCGAGCGGCTGGTGCTCGGGCCGCTCGCGCCCGCCCTCGACACCATCGGGGCGTACGTCCGCGCGGCCCGGCCGGTGACGGTGCTCGCCTCCGGCGACCCGGGGTTCTTCGGGATCGTGCGGGCACTGGCCGAACGGTTCGGGTCCGGGCTGCTCGATGTGCGGCCCGGTGTCCCGTCGGTCGCGGCGGCGTTCGCGCGCATCGGGCTGCCCTGGGACGACGCGGTGGTCGTCAGCGCGCACGGCCGTGAGCTGCGCACGGCGGTCAACGTCTGCCGGGCGCACCCCAAGGTCGCGGTGCTGACCGGGCCGGGCGCGGGCCCCGCCGAGCTGGGCGCGGCGCTCGGCCCGGAGCGGATCCTGGTGGTGGCGAGCGCCCTCGGTGATCCGGTCCGGGAGCGGGTGGAGCGGGTGACGCCCGCCGAGGCCGCCGCCCGGGACTGGGGTACGGCGGTGAGTGTCGTCGTCTGCCTGGACGAGTCCCGGGCGCCGGACGAGTCCCGGGCGCCGGGCGGGGCGCGGACGGTGGCCGGGGCGCGGACGGTGGCCGGGCCGGACGTCCGGCCGCCCGGCTGGGCGCTGGACGAGGCCGAGTTCACGCACCGCGACTCGATGATCACCAAGTTCGAGGTACGGGCCCTGGCCCTGGCCCGGCTCGGGCCGCGCCTGGGCGACCTGGTGTGGGACGTCGGCGCGGGATCCGGGTCGGTGGCGGTGGAGTGCGCCCGGCTGGGCGCCGCCGTCGTGGCCGTGGAGAAGGCCGCGGACGGCGTCGAGCGGATCCGGGCCAACGCGGCGGCCCACCGGGTCGACGTACGGGTGGTGCACGGCGAGGCACCGGCCGCGCTGGCGGAACTGGACGATCCGGACGCGGTGTTCGTCGGCGGCGGGGGCGGGGAACTGCCCGCCGTGGTCGCCGCGTGCGCCCGGCGGGCGCGGCGGACGGTGGTGGTCGCGCTGGCCGCCGTGGACCGGGTGCCCGCCGCGCGGGCCGCGCTCACCGGCGCCGGGTTCTCCTGCGCCGGGGTGCTGCTCCAGTCCGCGCGGCTCGCCCCGCTGCCCGGTGAGGTGACCCGGCTCGCGGCCGCCAATCCCGTGTTCCTGCTGTGGGGCGAACGGCCCCGCGCGAGTGTCGAAGGAGTTGCCCAGTGATCGGCCTGATTTCCGCCACCGCGGCGGGGGCGGCGGCGCGCGACCGGCTGGCCGCGGCGTGGCCGGAGCGGACGCGGCTGTACGGAGGTCCCGTCGCGGACGCCGTACGGGCCGCGTTCGCCGAGTGCGAGCAGGTGGTGTGCTTCCTGGCGACCGGTGCCGTGGTGCGGCTCGTCGCCCCGCTGCTCGGCGGCAAGGCGTCCGACCCGGGCGTGGTGTGCGTGGACGAGGCCGGGCGGTTCGCCGTGTCGCTGGTCGGCGGGCACGGCGGCGGCGCCAACGAACTCGCCCGGGAGGTCGGCGGGTTGCTGGGCGCGCGGCCGGTGGTGACGACGGCGACGGACGCGGTGGACGTACCCGGTCTCGACACCCTCGGCCTGCCGGTCGAGGGGGCGGTCGCGGCGGTCTCACGGGCACTGCTCGACGGCACGCCGGTCGCCCTGGACCGCGAGGTGACCTGGCCGCTGCCGGCGCTGCCGGTCGCCGACACCCACACGTACACGCACACCCGCACCGGCACCGGCACCGGCACCGGCACCGGCACCGGGGGGTACGCGATCCGGGTGACCGACCGGGACGTCGTACCCGGCGAGGACGAGGTGCTGTTGCGGCCGCCGACGCTGGTGGTCGGGGTGGGTGCCTCCCGCGGCGTCCCGGCCGAGGAGGTGCTGGAACTGGTGGGGGACGCGCTGCGGGACGCCGGGCTGTCGGCCGCGTCCGTGGCGGCGCTGGCCACCGTCGACGCCAAGGCCGGCGAACCGGGCGTCGTGGCCGCCGCCGAACGGCTCGGGGTGCCCCTGGTGACCTACTCCGCCGCCCAGTTGGCGCGGGTAGAGGTGCCGAACCCGTCCGCGGCACCGCTCGCCGCCGTCGGCACCCCGTCGGTCGCCGAGGCCGCCGCGCTGCTCGGCGGCGGCGAACTCCTCGTACCGAAGCGGAAGTCCGCGGCCCGGCCCGCGGGCGCGACCTGCGCGGTGGTCCGGCGGCCGGGGCGCGGGCGGCTCGCCCTGGTCGGCCTCGGGCCGGGCGCCCGGGACCTGCTCACCCCGCGCGCGAAGGCCGAACTGCGCCGCGCGTCGGTGCTCGTCGGACTCGACCAGTACGTCGCCCAGATCCGCGATCTGCTGCGGCCCGGCACCCGGATCCTGGAGTCCGGGCTCGGCGCCGAGGAGGAACGGGCCCGCACGGCGGTCGCCGAGGCCCGCGCGGGGCACGCGGTCGCGCTGATCGGCAGCGGGGACGCGGGCGTGTACGCCATGGCCTCCCCCGCGCTCGCCGAGGCGTCCGACGACATCGACGTCGTCGGGGTGCCGGGGGTGACCGCGGCACTGGCCGCCGGGGCGGTCCTCGGGGCGCCGCTCGGCCACGACCACGCCTCGATCAGCCTGTCCGACCTGCACACGCCGTGGGAGGTGATCGAGCGGCGGGTGCGGGCGGCGGCCGAGGCGGACCTCGTGGTGACGTTCTACAACCCGCGCTCCCGGGGCCGCGACTGGCAGCTGCCCCGGGCACTGGCGATCCTCGCCGAGCACCGCGCGCCGACCACACCGGTCGGGGTGGTGCGCAACGCCTCGCGACCCGATGAATCCAGCCAGTTGACCACCCTGGCGGAGGTGGACGCGGCGGCGGTCGACATGATGACCGTCGTGACCGTGGGCAACACGGCGACCCGACGGATCGCGGGCCGCATGGTGACCCCGCGCGGCTACCGCTGGCAGGACACCCGGCAGGAGGAGGAGACCAGGTGAACCGTGTGGTCCATCCGATCGAGCAGGAGTCCTTCCGGCGGCTGCGGACCCGCCTGGACACCTCGCGCTTCCCGCCGCTGACCCGGGCGGTGGTGGAGCGGGTGATCCACTCGGCCGCCGACCTGGAGTACGCGGGCGACCTCGTCATGGCCGAGGACGACCTGGTGCGGGCGCACGCCGCGCTGCACGCCGGGGCGCCCGTCGTGGTGGACGTCGAGATGGTCGCGGCCGGCATCACGCGCCGCGAGACCGTCTGCCGGCTCGGGGACGCGGTCGCCCGGCCCGGCCTGACCCGTTCGGCGCACGCGGTCCGGCTCGCCCACGACGCCGTCGGCCCCGGGGCGCTGTGGGTGATCGGGTGCGCGCCGACCGCTCTGGAGGAGTTGCTGACCCTGGACGCCTCCCCCGCGCTCGTCATCGGCCTGCCCGTCGGCTTCGTCGGCGCGGCCGAGGCCAAGGCCGCGCTGCGCGCCAGCGGGCTGCCCGCCGTCAGCAACGTGTCCGAGAAGGGCGGTTCGGCGGTGGCCGCCGCGGCCCTCAACGCCCTTCTGTACCAGCCCCCCACCGCACCGACCGAGGAGATCAAGTGACCACCCCGCCGCCCGCTCTGCTCATCGCCGGCCACGGCACCCGGGACGAGACCGGAGCCGAGGCGTTCCGCGCGTTCGTCCGTGAGCTGGGCCGCCGTCATCCCGAACTGCCCGTCGCCGGCGGCTTCATCGAACTGTCCGCGCCGCCGCTCGCCGACGCCGTGACCGACCTGGTGGAGCGGGGCGTGCGCCGGTTCGCCGCCGTGCCGCTGATGCTGGCGTCCGCGGGACACGCCAAGGGCGACATACCGGCGGCGCTGGCCCGCGAGAAGGAGCGGCACCCCGGGATCTCGTACGCCTACGGCCGCCCGCTGGGCCCCCATCCGGCCCTGCTCGACGTGCTGGAACGGCGGCTCGACCAGGCCCTGGGCACCGCCGCGCGCACGCCCGCCGACCGGGCCGACGTGACCGTGCTGCTGGTCGGCCGGGGCTCCACCGACCCGGACGCCAACGCCGAGGTGGTCAAGGCGGCGCGGCTGCTGTGGGAGGGGCGCGGGTACGCGGGCGTGGAGACCGCGTTCGTGTCGCTGGCGGCGCCGGACGTGCCGAGCGGGCTCGACCGGTGCGCCCGGCTGGGTGCGCGCCGGATCGTGGTCCTGCCGTACTTCCTGTTCACCGGTGTGCTGCCGGAGCGGGTGAAGCAGCAGGCCGAGGGCTGGGCCGCCGCGCGTGCGGAGCTGGACGTGCGCTGCGCGGACGTCATCGGGCCGGAGCCGGAGCTGCTCGACCTGGTGATGGAGCGGTACGCGGAGGCCGTCGCGGGCGAGGTACGGATGAACTGCGACGCGTGCGTGTACCGGATCGCGCTGCCGGGCTTCGCGCACAAGGTGGGGCTGCCGCAGCAGCCGCACTTCCACCCGGACGACGACGGCACCCACCCGCACGGCGGCCACACCCACGACGGCCACACCCACGAGAGCCACCCGCACGACGACCGTTCCCAGGAGGGGCACCACCCCGGGCACCACCACCAGGGCGGCCACGCCCATGCCCGCTGACGGCGGCACGCTCCAGCCGGCCGACGACGGCACCGGACCCGACCTGCGCCACCACGGGGACGCCGAGGTCCGCGACGCGGGCCCGGCACTGGTCGACCTCGCGGTGAACGTCCGCGCCGGCACTCCGCCGCGCTGGCTGCGGGAGCACATCGCCGGGTCGCTGGCCGCTCTCGCCGCCTACCCGGACGGACGCGCCGCGCGGGCGGCGGTGGCGGCACGGCACGGGCTCGCGACGGACCGGGTGCTGCTGACGGCGGGGGCGGCGGAGGCGTTCGTGCTGCTCGCCCGCGCCTTGAAGGTGCGCCGGCCGGTGGTGGTGCACCCGCAGTTCACCGAGCCGGAGGCGGCGCTGGCGGACGCGGGGCACACCGTGGACCGGGTGCTGCTGCGCGCGGCGGACGGCTTCCGGCTGGATCCGGCGGCCGTGCCCGAGGAGGCCGACCTGGTGGTGGTCGGCAACCCGACCAACCCCACCTCGGTCCTGCACCCGGCCACGACGCTCGCCGGGCTCGCCCGTCCCGGGCGGACGCTGGTGGTGGACGAGGCGTTCATGGACGCCGTGCCGGGCGAGCGGGAGGCGTTGGCCGGCCGGACGGACGTGCCCGGCCTCGTCGTGCTGCGCAGCCTGACCAAGACATGGGGCCTGGCCGGGCTGCGCATCGGCTACCTGCTGGCCGCCCCGGAGCGGGTCGCGGAGCTGGCGCGGGCCCAGCCGCTGTGGCCGGTGTCCACACCGGCGCTTGCGGCGGCGCAGGCGTGCGTGACGCCCCGGGCGCTGACGGAGGCGGCGCGCGCCGCCCACCGCGTCGCGGCCGACCGGGCCCACCTGGTGGCGGGCCTGTCCGCGTTCGCCGCGCGCGGGGTACGGGTGGCGGAACCGGCCGAGGGGCCGTTCGTCCTGGTCCGCGTGGCGGACGCGGCCGGGGTACGGCGGCGGCTGCGGGACCTCGGTTACGCCGTGCGCCGCGGGGACACCTTCCCGGGGCTGGGCCCGGACTGGGTCCGGATGGCCGTACGCGACCGGGCCACGACGGACGGCCTGCTGCGCGCCCTGGACTCCGCGCTGTCCGGACCGGCCGGCCCCCCGACCGGACCGGACCCGGACTGACCCCTCCCGCGCGGGGAGGGGCCGATGAGCGGACGCCCGCGGAGGGTCAGCTCCGGCGGCGGCGGGCCAGGACCAGCGCTCCCCCGCCCACGAGGACGAACGCGAGGGCGCCGGCCGCGAGGTACGGCGTCGTCGAGCTGCCGCCGGTCTCGGCGAGGCCGGCCTGCGCCGCGCCGCCCTGGGGCTGTACGCCGGACGCGGGTTCGGCCGGGCCGGCCGGGTCCGCGGGCTTCGCCGGGTCGGGCTTCGCCGGGTCGGCGGGCCCGGTGGGCGCGTCGGCCGCGGCGGGCGTCTCGCAGGTCGCCCTGGCAAGGGTGACGGTTCCCTCGACCTCGGCCACGTTCAGCTTCAACGGGTTGACGGAGACCTTCAGTTCGAGGGCGGTGGCCGCCGCCGTGCGGGTCGTGGTCGCCCGCTTCGCCAGGTCGAGGCGGACCTCGCCGACACCGGGCACCCGGACGTCCGTCGGACCGTCCGCGCTGAGCATGACCCGCTTGCCGAGCACCGTCACCGCGCCCAGCACGCCGGCGGAGGCGGCGGGCGGTTTCCCGGCCTCGCAGGTCGCCTTGGAGGTGACGGTCTCGATCTCGACGAGGGAGAGCAGCGGCAGGCCGGGCAGGTGCAGTTTGGCGTGGGCCAGGCGCACGGAGCCCTCGGCCCGGCCGTCGGTCACGGTGGCCCTGGCCGAGGCGACGTCCGCGCCGAGCACCGTGAACGGCTTGCCGCCGTCCACGCCGTCGAGCCGGGCGGACAGCGCGGTCCGGTCGGCGCTCTGCGGTGCCCGTACCTCGTTGAGGGAGACCGTGAGCGGGACGTTCACGGTCTTGTTGAGCAGGGACACGTCGAGCCCGGTGCGCAGGACGACGGCATCGGCGCTGCCCTGGCCGGTGGTCGCGTGCGCGGCGCTCGCGCCGGCCAGCGCCGCCGGGCCCGCGGCGAGGACCGTGGCCGTCGCGACGGCGGCCAGACGGCGTGCGGGCATGCGGAAGTTGTTGCTGTTCAAGGTGGTGGGACCCCCCAGTGGAATGTGCTTGGGACCCGGCCAGAATTACGCACTGTGGGTGAACAGTCAGCAATCCTCGGTTACTTCACTCATTCGTGGACTTTCCGTGAAGGATTTCGAATCCGCGGGCACAGGAGTTCCCCCGCGTTCACTCCCCCACCGCCCCCACCGCCCCGCGCACCGCCACTCGGCTCCCCGGCTCCCCGGCTCCCCGGTCACCCGGCCACCCGCCTACTCGACGATGTGTCCGCGCAGCACCACCCTGCGCGGGGCCGCCAGCACCCGTACGTCCGTCCGCGGATCCGCCTCGTAGACGACCAGGTCGGCGGGCGCGCCCTCGGCCAGTCCGGGGCGGCCGAGCCAGGCACGGGCGGCCCAGCTGGTCGCCGACAGCGCGTCCACCGGCGGGATCCCGGCGGTGACCAGTTCGGCGACCTCGGCTGCGACCAGGCCGTGCGCCAGCGAGCCGCCGGCGTCCGTGCCGACGTACACCGGGATGCCGGCGTCGTAGGCGTCGCGCACCGTGTCGTAGCGCCGCTCGTGCAGCCGCCGCATGTGCGCCGACCAGCGCGGGTACTTGGTTTCGCCGCCGTCGGCGAGCTGCGGGAACGTCGCGATGTTGACGAGGGTCGGCACGATCGCCACACCGCGCTCGGCGAACAGCGGGATCAGGTCCTGGGTCAGTCCGGTCGCGTGCTCGATGCAGTCGATGCCCGATTCGACCAGGTCGCGCAGGGAGTTCTCGGCGAAGCAGTGCGCGGTGACCCGGGCGCCGAGGCGGTGGGCCTCGGCGATGGCCGCCGCCAGGGACTCGGGCGGCCAGCAGGGCGCCAGGTCGCCGGCACCGCGGTCGATCCAGTCGCCGACCAGCTTGACCCAGCCGTCGCCGCGCCGCGCCTCCTGGGCGACATGGGCGACGAGCTGGTCCGGCTCGATCTCGTGGGCGAAGTCACGGATGTAGCGGCGGGTGCGCGCGATGTGCCGGCCGGCCCGGATGATCCTCGGGAGGTCCGCGCGGTCGTCGATCCAGTGGGTGTCCGACGGCGAGCCCGCGTCGCGGAGCAGCAGGGCGCCCGCCTCCCGCTCGGTCAGCGCCTGCTTCTCGGCGACGTCCGCGTCGACCGGGCCCTCGGTGCCGAGGCCCACGTGGCAGTGGGCGTCGACCAGGCCGGGCAGCGCCCAGCCGGTCACGGTGACCGGATCGCGGACGCCGGCCGGACGGTCGTAGGTGATCCGCCCGCCGACGACCCACAGCTCGTCGCGGACCTCGTCGGGCCCGGCGAGGATCCTTCCCTTCACGTGCAGCACCGTGTGGTCGCTCATGTACCGAACCTTAGTGAGCCGCTACTCCGCACCACCCACCCGGTCGGACGTCCCCTCCGCGACGTCCGCCGCCGCGGGGTCGAGGAGGCGGGCGAGGAAGTGCCGGGTCCGCTCGGTCCGGGGAGCGCCGATGACCTGGTCGGGGGTGCCGTCCTCGACGATCACCCCGCCGTCCATGAGGACGACCCGGTCGGCGACCTCCCGGGCGAAGGACATCTCGTGGGTGACGACCATCATCGTCATACCGTCGTCGGCGAGCATGCGCATCACGGCGAGGACGTCCGAGACGAGTTCCGGGTCGAGCGCCGAGGTCGGCTCGTCGAACAGCATGACCTCGGGGCCCATGGCGAGGGCGCGGGCGATGGCGACGCGCTGCTGCTGCCCGCCGGAGAGAGCGGCGGGGTAGGCGTCCGCCTTCTCGGACAGGCCGACCCGCGCCAGGTTCCGGGCGGCGACGTCGGCGGCCCGTGCCTTGTCCCGGCGCAGCACCCGGCGCTGCGGCAGGGTGAGGTTCTCGGTCACCGTCAGGTGCGGGAACAGGTTGAACTGCTGGAAGACCATGCCGATACGGCGGCGTGCGGCGTCGATGTCGACATCGGGGTCGGTGAGTTCGACGCCGCCGACCCACACCTGGCCCCGGGTCGGTTCCTCCAGCAGGTTGACGCAGCGCAGCAGGGTCGACTTGCCGGAGCCGGAGGGGCCGATGACGCAGACGACCTCGCCCCGGCCGACCTCCAGGTCGATGCCGCGCAGCACCTCGGTGGAGCCGAAGGACTTGTGCAGCGCGCGGACGCCGATCTCGGGCCGGCCGCTCATCCGACGGCCTCCTGGGTCCTGGACTCCATGCGGCGGACGACGAGGCTGAGCGGGACGGTGACCAGCAGGTAGCACAGGCCGGCCACCAGGATCGGCGTCGAGTTGGCGGTCTGGCCGGCCAGGTCCCGGCCGAACTTGGCCAGTTCGCGTTCCTGGAGGGTGACGCCGAGGAACAGCACCAGCGAGGAGTCCTTGAACAGGAGCACCAGTTCGTTGGTGAGCGGTGGCAGGACGATGCGGAACGCCTGCGGGGCGATGATCGAGACCATGGCCCGGGTGGGCGAGAACCCGAGCGAACGGGCCGCCTCCGTCTGTCCCCTGGGTACGGCCTGGAGGCCGGCGCGGATCGTCTCCGCCATGTAGGCGGCCGAGACCAGGCCGAGCGCGAGGGCGACCTTGCCGTACGTCCCGCCGGGGATCTCCGTGCCGGGGAAGGCGAGCGGCACGGCGACACCGACGAAGATGAAGATCAGCAGGGCGGGCAGGCCGCGGAAGATCTCGATGTAGACGCTCGCGAGCCAGCGGTAGGGGCCGACCGACGACAGCCGCATGAGGGCGATCACCATGCCGAGCACCAGTCCGACGGCGAAGCCGGACAGGGTGTAGAGCACGGTGTTCGTCAGCGCCAGCGTGATGACGTCGGGGAACATCTGCCGGGCGAGGTCGGCCTGCGCGAACTGGTTGCGCAGCCGGCCCCAGTCCGCGGTGACCGCGAGCGCGATCACCGCGGCGGCGAAGACCGCGTACTGGAGGGCCCGGGACAGCCCGCGCCGTCGGCGGCGGGTCAGTCTCCTGCCGCGCGGCGGGGCCGTGGTGTGCGCCGGGCCGGTCATGAGGCGGCGGGCGACGCGGCGGCGGCGTCGTACGGGCCGATCCACTGTTCGTACAGCTTCCGGTACGTGCCGTCCGCCTTGGCGTCCGCGATGGCCTGGTCGACGGCGGCGAGCAGCTCGGTGTTGCCCTTCTTCAGCGCGAAGCCGTACTGCTCGCCCGTGTCGAGGTTGTCCACGGTGCGGAACGCGTCGGCGTCGGCCTTGTCCTTGAGCCAGCCCTGGACGACCGGGTAGTCGATGACGACGGCCTGGACCTGGCCGGTGCGCAGGCCGCTGAGGACGGCGTCGGAGGACTCGAACGAGACCGGGTCGTAGCCCTTGCTCTTCGCGTAGTCCTCGCCGCTGGTCTGCGCCTGCGCGCCCAGCTTGGCGCCCTTCGCCTTGACGTCGGCCAAGGAGGTGAGACCGCTCTTGCGGTCGACGAGGACGGCCTGGGTGGCGTCGAAGTACGGGGTGGAGAAGTCGACGTTCTTCCTGCGTTCCGCGGTGATGGTCATGCCGGCGGCGGCCAGGTCGCACTCGCCGGAGTTCAGGAACGCCCCGGTCTTGAAGTTCTCGAAGGGCGTGTCCAGGATCTGCTGTCCGACGCCCAGCTTCTTGGCGACCAGGTCGATCAGGGAGACGTCGAAGCCCTGCACCTTGCCGTCGATCTCGGACTGGAAGGGCGGGTAGGGCAGGTGGGTGCAGGTGGTGAGCTGTCCGGCCTTGACCAGTTCGACCCCGCCGGCGGCGGTGCTGGACGCGCCGCCGCCCGAGGAACAGCCGGCCACGAGGGCCAGTCCGGCCGCGGCGGCGGTGGTGGCCAGGGCGCGAACCCGGCGCCGAAGGTGCGTGGTCACGGGACCTCCATGTCGTGTGCGGGGAAGCGGTGGATTCCTGCGTGCGGTTGCGCGGTGCGGTGCTCAGGCGGTGAGCTGCCCGGCCGTCGGGGCACTCCGCCGGCCGTGGGGCTGTCGGCCCGCGAAGTCACCGGTCAACGACGATGTGTGAGGGCCGGTTACCCTCGTCTGGATCGCCCCCTCGTGAGTGAAGTGAGCCGCGCCGTGACCCATCCGTTCCTGGATCTGCCCCCGCTGACCGCCGCGCGCTTCGCCGCCGTCGAGGACCGGGTGGCCCGGCTGCTGGACACCCGGCAGGACGTCGTGATCATGCAGGGTGAGGCGCTGCTGCCGCTTGAGGGCGCGATCCGGGGGACGGCGGGACCGGGCACGACCGCGCTGAACGTGATCACCGGACCGTACGGGCAGACCTTCGGGAACTGGCTGCGGGAGTGCGGTGCGACGGTGATCGATCTGCCGGTGCCCTTCCACACGGCGGCCACGGCGGACGGGATCCGGGCGGCGCTGGCCGGGCGTCCGGAGATCGACTTCGTCTCGCTGGTGCACGCGGAGGCGGCGACCGGGAACACCAATCCGGTCGCGGAGATCGGCGAGGTGGTGCGGGCGCACGGCGCGCTGTTCTACCTGGACGCGGTCGCCGCCGTGGGTGCCGAGCCGGTGCTGCCGGACGCCTGGGGTGTGGACCTGTGCGTGATCGGCGCGCAGAAGGCGATGGGCGGCCCGGCGGGGGTGTCGGCGGTGTCGGTGAGCGAGCGGGCCTGGACCCGGATGGCGGCGAATCCGCACGCGCCGCGCCGTTCCTACCTCTCCCTGCTCGACTGGAAGGAACGCTGGATCGACGCGGGCCGCAAGGTGCTGCCGCACGCGCCGGCGCAGTTGGAGATGCTGGCGCTCGACGCGTGTGCCGAGCGGATCGAGAGCGTGGGTCTGGACACCGTGATGGCCCGGCACCGCGGCGCGGCGCTGGCCACGCGGGCGGGCGCGGTGGCGCTGGGCGGGGGTCTGGAGCCGTATGTGTACGAGGTCGCGGACGCGGCGCCGGTGGCCACGACCCTGCGGGTGCCGTCGGGCCTGAGCGCGACGGAGCTGGTGGCGCGGGCGCTGGCGGACGATCCGGCGCTGCCGCTGGCCGCGGGGGGCGGCGCGCTGGCCAAGGAGATGATCCGGGTCAACCACTACGGGCCGGACGCGACGCCGGAGGCGGTCCTGGGCTGTCTGACGGCGCTGGGCGCGGCGCTGGCCGAGCGGGGGCCGGCGGTGGACGTGGCGGGCGCCAGGGGTGCCGCCGAGTCCGCCTACCGCGGCTGACCCCTGCCCGCGGCAGCCCCGGCGGCCGGACCTGGCGGCGTCCGCCGCGCCGAGCGGGACGGCCGGGCCGAGCGGAACCGCCGGGCCGGGCGGGCTCGTCCTCGCCTGCGGCCGAGAAGGCACGGGCGACGAACTCCCGACGCCCGACAACGCCGCACCCACCCGGCTCTCCCGCACGGCCGCGGACCGGTCCGCCGGTGTGACCCGAACCGCCGGTGTGTCCCGAACCGCGCGGACGGCGGGACATGCCCGGGGCGCCACGGGCGCGGCGTGCCATTCTCGCGACATGACCACCGACCTACCCCGAGACGAGCCCCCCGACGCACCACAGGCGTCACACCGGTCCCCGCCGAGCGACACGCCCCAGGCACCACACCCGCACCCCGCACCCCGCACCCCGCACCCCGCACCCCGCCGAGCGACGCGTCACCGGCCGTCACACCCGCACGGTGCGCCGGCCGACGCACCGCCGACACACCCCGCCGAGGCACCGGCCCTCACCGGACGACCCACCCCGACGCTCCCGGACGGCCGTCCTGCGGATGACCGGCGGCGGTCGTCCCATGCCCGACGACTGGCCGCCCTGCGACCGGGCCACGCCGACATCCTGCGCGAGCGCATCGCGAGCGCATCGCGAGCGCATCGCGAGCGCATCGCCCCAGTGACCGGGGCCTGAAATTCACGTCAATTCGCATTCCTTTTTGCAGATAGCTTTCCCGAGTTCTTCTGCCCGCTTTTCCGGAAGCTAAACAAGAAGATTTTCGAGCAGATTTCGACCGTGTGACACATTCCACACAGGGGGTCGATTCTTGTCTATTTGCGCAGGTCAAACGATTACGCCAGGCATCCCCAAGGGGCCGCTACACACCCCCAACCGTGCACTTCCGAATTCCGATCGCTAAATTCAATTCGCATGACTGCCGCACAAGCAGACCTGCTCATCGACCGTCCGACGGTGACGGACGGAGCCGCTCTCTGGCGCATTGCCAAGGACTCCGGGACCCTCGATCTGAACTCCTCGTACAGCTATCTGCTGTGGTGCCGCGACTTCGCGGGCACGACGGCGGTGGCCCGCGCGGCGGACGGGGCACCCGTCGGTTTCGTCACCGGGTACGTACGGCCGGAGCGTCCACGGACGCTGCTTGTGTGGCAGGTCGCGGTGGACGCGACCCACCGCGGCCACGGTGTGGCGGCCGCGCTGCTCGACGGGCTGACCGCCCGGCTCACCGGCGAGCAGGGCATCACCGGCGTCGAGACGACCATCACCCCCGGCAACACCGCCTCCGAGCGCCTGTTCACCTCGTACGCCGCCCGGCACGGTGCCCGTGTCAGCCGCGAGGTGCTGTTCGACTCGGGCCTGTTCCCGGACGGCCCCCATCAGCCCGAGATCCTGTACCGGATCGGGCCGCTCACCCCCCACCTGTCGCACTGAGGAGCGATCACCGTGACCATCACCCAGCCCGACCTCAGCGTCTTCGAGACCCTGGAGTCCGAGGTACGCAGCTACTGCCGCGGCTGGCCCACCGTCTTCGACCGTGCCCAGGGCAGCCTGATGTACGACGAGGACGGACACCGGTACCTCGACTTCTTCGCCGGCGCGGGCTCGCTCAACTACGGCCACAACAATCCGGTGCTCAAACGGGCGTTGATCGACTATCTGCAACGGGACGGGGTCACCCACGGCCTCGACATGTCGACCACGGCCAAACGCTCCTTCCTGGAGACCTTCCAGGACCTGGTGCTGCGCCCGCGCGACCTGCCGTACAAGGTCATGTTCCCGGGCCCGACCGGCACCAACGCGGTCGAGTCCGCGCTGAAGCTGGCGCGGAAGGTGAAGGGGCGCGAGGCGATCGTGTCGTTCACCAACGCCTTCCACGGCATGTCGCTGGGCTCGCTGGCCGTCACCGGCAACGCCTTCAAGCGGGCCGGGGCCGGAATCCCGCTGGTGCACGGCACGCCGATGCCCTTCGACCACTACCTGGACGGGCAGGTCCCCGACTTCCTCTGGTTCGAGCGGCTGCTTGAGGACCAGGGGTCCGGGCTCAACCAGCCCGCCGCGGTGATCGTCGAGACCGTGCAGGGCGAGGGCGGCATCAACGTCGCGCGGCCCGAATGGCTGCGCGGACTGGCCGAGCTGTGCGAGCGGCGCGACATGCTGCTGATCGTCGACGACATCCAGATGGGCTGTGGCCGCACCGGTGCCTTCTTCTCCTTCGAGGAGGCCGGCATCGTGCCCGACATCGTCACCGTGTCGAAGTCCATCAGCGGCTACGGGCTGCCCATGTCGCTGTGCCTGTTCAAGCCCGAGCTGGACGTCTGGGAGCCGGGCGAGCACAACGGGACCTTCCGCGGCAACAACCCCGCGTTCGTCACCGCCACCGCGGCCCTGGAGAGCTACTGGGCCGACGGCTCCGCCATGGAGAAGCAGACCCGGGCCCGGGGCGAGCAGATCGAGGAGGCCCTGATCGCCGTCACCGAGGAGAACCGCGCCGCGGTGAAGGAGTACCGGGGGCGGGGTCTCGTGTGGGGCCTGGAGTTCCACGACAAGGAGCGCGCCGGACGGGTGGCGCAGCGCGCCTTCGAACTCGGGCTGCTCATCGAGACGTCCGGCCCGCAGGGCGAGGTCGTCAAGCTGCTGCCCGCGCTCACCATCACCCCGGACGAGCTCGACGAGGGGCTGCGCGTCGTCGCCCGCGCCGTACGCGAGAGCGCCTGACCCGTCGGCAGTCGTCGGCAATCGTCCGTCACCGAAGACCGAGGAGGACTGCACCACCGTGATCGTCCGTTCGTTCAAGGAGATCGAAGGCACCGACCGTCATGTGAGGGCGGCGTCCGACACCTGGGAGAGCAAGCGGATCGTGCTCGCCAAGGAGCGGGTCGGCTTCTCCCTCCACGAGACCGTCCTGTACGCGGGCACGGAGACGTCGATGTGGTACGCCAACCACATCGAGGCCGTCGTCTGCGTCGAGGGCGCCGCCCAGCTCACCGACCACGAGACCGGGAAGACCTACTCGATCACGCCCGGCACCATGTACCTCCTCGACGGGCACGAGCGGCACACGCTCCGTGTCGTGGAGGGACAGGAGGACTTCCGCTGCATCTGCGTGTTCAACCCGCCCGTGACCGGACGGGAGGACCACGACGAGAACGGCGTCTACCCCCTGCTGACCGAACCCGAGGAGGTGTGACCGGCATGCCCGTCACCGATCTGTACCCCAGCCGCGGCACCGCCGAGGTGTCCGTCCCGCGCCAGGACCCGGTCGTCTGGGGCTCCCCGGACGCGCCGGGTCCGATCCCGGCCGACGGTCTGCGGGCCTTCGACCGCGACGGCTTCCTCCCCATCGAGCAGTTGATCACCGACGACGAGGTCGCCCGCTACCGGGGCGAGCTGGACCGGCTGATCGCCGACCCGGCGATCCGCGCCGACCAACGCTCGGTCGTGGAGCCGAAGTCGAAGGAGATCCGCTCCGTCTTCGAGGTCCACAAGATCAGCGAGGTGTTCGCACAGCTCGTCCGGGACGAGCGGGTGGTCGGCCGGGCCCGGCAGATCCTCGGCTCGGACGTGTACGTCCACCAGTCCCGGATCAACGTCAAGCCGGGTTTCGGGGCCAGCGGCTTCTACTGGCACTCGGACTTCGAGACCTGGCACGCGGAGGACGGGCTGCCGCGGATGCGGACGGTGTCCGTGTCGATCGCGCTGACCGAGAACCTCGACACCAACGGCGGGCTCATGATCATGCCGGGCTCGCACCGCACCTTCCTCGGTTGCGCGGGCGCCACGCCCGACGACAACTACAAGAAGTCGTTGCAGATGCAGGACGCGGGCACGCCCTCCGACGCGGCGCTGACCGCGCTGGCGGGCGAGCACGGCATCCGGCTGTTCACCGGCCGGGCGGGCTCGGCGACCTGGTTCGACTGCAACTGCATGCACGGCTCGGGCGACAACATCACGCCGTTCCCGCGCAGCAACGTCTTCATCGTGTTCAACAGCGTGGAGAACGCGGCGGTGGAGCCGTTCGCGGCGCCGGTGCGGCGGCCGGAGTTCATCGGCGCGCGGGACTTCACGCCCGTCCGCTGAGCGGCGTGAAGTCCCGGTCGGACCCCGGACCGCGGGTCCGGGGTCAGCCGGCCAGCACGTCCAGCAGCCGGTCGACGTCCGCGGGCGTGTTGTACAGGTGGAACGAGGCACGCAGATGGCCCGCCCGGTCGGAGACCTCGATGCCCGCGCGGGCCAGTTCCTCCCGGCGGTGGCCGAGTCCGGGCACGGAGACGATCGCCGAGCCGGGCGCGGGCACGGGTGCGTGGCCGCGCCCGGCCAGCCCGGCGCGGAAGCGGTCGGCGAGGGCCAGGTCGTGGGCGTGCACCGCGGCCACGCCGAGTTCCTCGATCAGCGCGAGCGAGTGGCGCAGCCCGGTGTAGCTGAACAGGGCCGGGGGCACGTCGAACCGGCGGGCGGAACGGGCGAGTTCCGCGACCGGCCCGTAGCAGCTGTCCCAGGGTTTCTCCCCCGCGACCCAGCCGGCCAGCACCGGCGTCAGCGCGCCGAAGTCCTCCGGAACGACGAGGAGCGCCGTGCCATGCGGTCCGAGCAGCCACTTGTAGCCGGCGCAGACCGTGAAGTCGAACGCGTCGGCGTCCATCGGCAGCCAGCCGGCGGCCTGCGAGAAGTCGACGTAGGTCCGGGTGTCGTGTGCCGTCGCCGCCGCGCGCAGTGCGGGCAGGTCGGCGACCCGGCCGTCCGCGGACTGCGCGGCGCTGACCGCGACCAGTGCGGTGCCCGGCCGGACGGACTCGGCGAGCCGTTCCAGCGGGACGGCCCGCACCTTGAGGTCGCCGCGGACATGGAAGGGGTTCACCACGGAGCTGAAGTCCCCCTCGGCGGTGAGGACTTCGGCGCCCGCGGGCAGTGAAGCGGCGATCACCCCGCTGTGCACGGTGACGGAGGAGCCCGCCGCCACCCGGGTGGCCGGGACCGCGGCCAGCCGGGCGAAGGAGGCGCGGGCCAGCTCGACGTCCTCGTGCAGCGGGCCCAGCGGACGGCCTTCGGCCCGCAGCGCCACCGCCTCGTGCAGGGCGGCGACGGTACGGGCCGGAAGCAGTCCGCTGCTCGCGGTGTTCAGGAAGGTGGTCTTCGGGGCGAACTCGGCACGGATCAGGCTCTCGAAGCTCTCCATGCGTCCACTGTGCGGGCCCGTGGTGCCGCCGTCCATCGCGCCGGTGGTACGGGGTTCCCCCAGCGCCGCTTATATGTCCGCCGCGGCCTGCGGTTTCCCGCTCCGGCGGCGGCTCAGTCGCGCGGCACCGCGCATCCGTCCGGGCCGCACGCGTCCGCCTGTCCCGCGTCGATCGGCTTGAGCGGTGAGCGCTCGCCCCAGGCTTGGGTCAGCGCCTGGGTGAAGACCTCGGCGGGCTGGGCGCCGGAGACGCCGTAGGTGCGGTCGAGGACGAAGAAGGGGACGCCGTTCGCCCCGAGCTGGGCGGCCTCGCGTTCGTCGGCGCGGACCTCGTCGGCGTACGCGGCCGGGTCCGCGAGCACCGCGCGGGCGGCGTCGGCGTCGAGCCCGGCCTCGGCGGCCAGCGCCACCAGCCGCTCGTCGCCCTCGCTGAACAGGGAGCGCTCCTCGGCGAAGTTCGCGCGGTACAGGATCTGGATCAGCGCGTCCTGACGGCCGTGCGCCTTGGCGAAGTGCAGCAGCCGGTGCATGTCGAAGGTGTTGCCGTGGTCGCGGCCCCGGCTGCGGTACGCCAGGCCCTCGGCGGCGGCCTGCGCGGCCAGGTTGTCCTCACCGGCCTCGGCCTGCGCCTCGCTCATGCCGTACTTCTTGGCGAGCATCGTCAGCACCGGTTGGACGTCGTCCTTGGCGCGGCCGGGGTCCAGTTCGAAGGAGCGGTGCACCACCTCGACGCCGTCGCGGTGCGGGAAGGCCGCGAGCGCCTTCTCGAAGCGGGCCTTGCCCACGTAGCACCAGGGGCAGGCGATGTCGCTCCAGATCTCGACGCGCATGTTCTCGGCTCTCTCCGGGTCCAATGACACGGGGACGGTCCCCGCCAGGCTGCGTGAACGTTCGAAGACCGTGTTCCATTCCCCGAGTGCGGGTCGGTGAGACGACCGGGGCGGGCCGGTGAGGCATCCGGCGCGGACCCGTACGGCGTCGGAGAAGGCGGCGGGGCGGTGCCGCCGTGCCGCCCCACGCGCCCGCGCCGGCGCGGTCAGCTGCCGTCCCGCAGGTCGCTCGGCCAGGAGGGTCTGAACTCGATGTGGTCGAAGGTCACCACGCAGCCCTCCCCCAGCGGCGACTGGGTCATGAACCCGGCCAGGGCCGCACCCGTCTCCTTCTCGCCGCCGAGAGTGAACAGTCGTACGAAGGTCCAGCGCTCGCCATCGCGGGAGGCGTGGCAGGCGAAGGCGCGGCCGGTGCGGCTGATCCGCAGCCAGACGGAGTTGCCGTCCACGGTGAAGGAGTTGGCGTCGTCGGAGTGGTCCCGGGTGACCACCGTGCAGACGGTGGGCACGTCCGGGGAGTACTCCAGGCAGAGCTTGGCCCAGGCCCGGTCGTCGGCGTGGACGTAGAGCACGCCGGCGTCGAAGGCGGCCCGGAAGCCCACCGTGACCCGGGCGATCAGCTGGAAGTCCCCGTCGGGGGCGCCGAGCAGCCGGGGTGCGTCGGCGGCCGGCTCCACCGCCTCCCCGGTCGGCGGCACGAACCGGTCCTGCGCGGGACCGGCCCATCCGGTGAGCACACCGTCCTCGTAGGTCCAGTGGCCGTCGGGTCCGTAGGTACGGAGGGGGAAGGGCAGTTCGGGAAGCTCCACGTCCATCGGGCGATTCTCGCAGCCCGGCGAGGGCCCTCCCGCAGGCGCGGGGATCCGCGCGCCGGACCACCGCCCGCACGCAGCAGCCGGGCCCCGCCCCCTCTTCCACGGCCGCCGCCCGCACGACGTGGCCACCACCGGCGCGCCTCCACGGCGCCACCGACGGCCGGCGTTCGGCGCCACCGCCCGGCCGTCCCGCACGGCGCCACCGACGGCGGTCCCTCGGCGCCACCGCCCGCCGGCCCCTCGGCGCTACCGCTCCAGCACCCCGTCGAACCGCCGGGGAAGCCCCAGCGGGTTGTCGTCGTGCAGTTCTTTCGGCAGCAGGGCCTGCGGCGTGTTCTGGTACACGACCGGCCGCATCCACCGCTCGACGGCCGTACCGCCCACGGAGGTCGACGTCGAGGTGGTCGCGGGGTAGGGCCCGCCGTGGTGCTGGGCCGGCGCCACCGCCACCCCGGTCGGCCACCCGTTCACCAGCACCCGCCCGGCCAGCGGGGTCAGCTCCGCGAGGATCTCCGCGCCCCGCCCCTGACCGGCCGCCTCCGCCGCGGACAGCTGGACGGTGGCGGTGAGGTTGCCGGGCAGCCGGGACAGCACGGCCGCGGCCTCCCCGTCGTCCGCGTACCGGGCCACCACGCTGACCGGGCCGAAGCACTCCTCCAGCAGCAGGTCGTGCGCGCCCTCGGCGGCCAGCCGGTCCGCGGGCACCGCCAGGACCCCGGCGCCGACCGTGTGCTCGCCGCCCGCGCCCGGGGTGACCGGCGACTCCACGCCCTCCAGGAGGCCGCGCTCGCGCACCCCGGCGACGAAGGCGTCCCGCATGCGGTGGTCGAGCAGCACCCCGGGTTCGGTCTCGCTGACGGCGTCGGCCAGGGACTTCACCAGCCGGTCGCCCGCCGCGCCGGACGGGACGAGGACCAGGCCGGGCTTGACGCAGAACTGGCCGGCCCCGAGGGTCATCGAGGCGGCGAGTCCGGAGCCGATCTCCTCCGCGCGCTCGACCGCGGCGGCCTCGGTCACCAGGACCGGGTTCAGCGATCCCAGCTCGCCGTGGAAGGGGATGGGCACCGGACGGGCGGCGGCCACGTCGAACAGGGCGCGCCCGCCCCGCACCGAACCGGTGAAGCCCGCGGCGGCGACCAGCGGATGCCGGATCAGTTCGAGGCCCGCCGCGAAGCCGTGCACCAGGCCGACGGCGCCCGCGGGGATGCCGTGCCCGGCGGCGGCGCGCCGCAGCACGTCGGCGACCAGCTCGGACAGGGCCGGGTGGTCGGGGTGGGCCTTGACCACCACCGGGTTGCCCGCGGCCAGCGCGCTCGCGGTGTCGCCGCCGGCGACGGAGAAGGCGAAGGGGAAGTTGGAGGCCGCGTAGACGGCGACGACGCCGAGCGGGACCTTGTAGCGGCGCAGGTCCGGGACGGGCGGGGTGGCGGTGGCGTCGGGGTGGTCGATGATGACGTCGAGGAAGGCGCCCTCGTCGACGAGGTCCGCGAAGGCGCGCAGTTGGTAGGCGGTGCGGGTGAGTTCGCCGGTCAGCCGGACCGGGCCGAGCGCGGTCTCCGCGTCGGCGGCCTCGACCAGCGGGTCCCGGGCCGCCTCCAGGCCGGCCGCGGCCGAGCGCAGGAAGGCAGAGCGGACGGCGCGGTCGGCCAGCGAGGTGCGTGCCGCACGGGCGGCGCGGACGGTGTCGTCGACCTCCTCGGCCGTGGCCTCCACCGCAACCTGCTCCCGCTGCTTCCCGGTACGCGGGTCGACACTCCAGACTGGTGCTGCTGCCACCGCGGGTCCCCTCCACTTGTCAGGCCGAGAGCGGCTCATCCACCAGGGGTGTTCGATATACTGAACACTGTCTCTGGTGATGAACCTGTTGCCGGAAACTATATCTCCAGGTTCTCGTCGAACGAATCAAACGACTCGAACAACGCCGAACGAAGGGGTCGAGGGCGATGGCGGCAGCCGAAGCAGGCGGCGGGGCGCAGGTCAAGTCCGCGGTGCGGACCGTTGAATTGCTCGAATACTTCGCCGGCCGCCCCGGCATGCACTCCCTCGCGGCGGTGCAGGAGGCCGTCGGATACCCCAAGTCCAGCCTGTACATGCTGCTGCGCACGCTCGTGGAGCTGGGCTGGGTGGAGACGGACGCGACCGGCACGCGCTACGGCATCGGGGTGCGGGCGCTGCTCGTCGGGACGTCGTACATCGACGGCGACGAGGTGGTCGCGGCGGCCCGCCCGACCCTGGACCGCCTCTCCGACGACACCACCGAGACCATCCACCTGGCCCGCCTGGACGGCACGAACGTCGTCTACCTGGCCACCCGCCAGTCGCAGCACTACCTGCGCCCCTTCACCCGCGTCGGCCGCCGGCTGCCCGCGCACTCCACGTCCCTCGGCAAGGCGCTGCTGGCCACCCACACCGACGAGCAGGTGCGCAAGCTGCTGCCGCAGACCCTGCCGGCGCTGACCGAGCACACCATCACCGACCGGGAGAGGCTCATCGACGAGCTGCACCAGGTCCGGGAGCAGGGCTTCGCCGTCGACCGCGAGGAGAACACGCTGGGGCTGCGCTGCTTCGGCGTCGCCATCCCCTACCGCACCCCCGCCCGCGACGCGATCAGCTGCTCGGTGCCGGTGGCCCGGCTGACCCCCGCCCACGAACAGACGGTCAAGGACGCCCTGTTCGACGCCCGTGACCGCCTGACCCTGGCCACGCGCAGGCTGTGACGGACCAGGGCCACCGCCGCGGCGCGACGGAGACGTCCGGCGGCCGGCCACCGGGGCGGCCCGCGGCCTTCCTGAACGGTTGATGAGAAAACGGACCCCGGGGAACGATTCTCCCCGGCCACACGTCCTTCAACCGGGATGAACAAGACAATCAGGCGGGTGTCCGTCTTCACGCTGCTGCTGGTGTTCGCCCTGCTGGTGCGGGCGACATGGGTGCAGTTCTACGACGGCCAGGCCCTCGCGGACGACAAGAACAACCGGCGGAACGTGATCGAGACGTATGCGGGTCCGCTCGGCAACATCATCGTGGCCGGGAACTCGATCACCGGCTCGGCGCGGACCTCGGGGAACAGCGACCTCGCGTACAAGCGGACCTACAAGGACGGTGCGCTGTACGCCGCGGTGACGGGCTACGCCTCGCAGAGTTACGCGCCCACCCAGTTGGAGGGGATCTACCAGGACCTGCTCAACGGCACGGACACCCGGCTCAAGACCGTCATGGACACGGTCACGGGCAAGCGGGCCGACCCCGGTGACGTGGTGACGACCATCGACCCGGGCGTGCAGAAGGCCGGGTTCGACGCGCTCGGGGACAAGAAGGGCGGCGCCGTCGCGATCGACCCGAAGACCGGCAAGATCCTCGCGGTGGTCTCGACCCCGTCGTACGACCCGTCCACGCTCACCGACGCGGGCACCGCGGGTTCGGCCTGGAAGAAGCTCAACGACGACCCGGACAAGCCGCTGACCAACCGCGGTCTGCGCCAGCCGCTGCCGCCCGGCTCGACGTTCAAGCTGGTCGTCGCGGCGGCGGCGCTGGAGGACGGCCTGTACTCCTCGGTGGACGAGAAGACCGTCAGCCCCAACCCGTACATGCTGCCGAACACCTCCACGCCGCTGCGGAACGAGAGCGCGTCCGCGCCCTGCGAGAACGCCACGATCCGTACCGCGCTGGAGTACTCCTGCAACAACGTCTTCGGGAAGATGGCCGTCGACCTCGGTCAGGACAAGGTGCGGGCGATGGCCGAGAAGTTCGGCTTCAACGACGACAAGCAGGACGTGCCGGTGCGCGCCTACACCAGCGTGTATCCGACCGGCATGGACGACGCGCAGACCGGTCTGTCCGGCATCGGCCAGTTCGACGTCACGGCGACCCCGCTCCAGATGGCCATGGTGTCGGCCGCCATTGCCAACGGCGGGCAACTGGCCTCGCCCCACATGGTGTCGCAGATCACCGACAGCGGCGGCGACGTGTTGCAGAACTACGACGACGGCTCCGGCACCGAGCGGATCATCAGCTCCACGACCGCCGACCAGCTCCAGTCGGCGATGCAGACGGTCATCGAACAGGGCACGGGTACGAACGCGCAGATCCCCGGCGTCACCGTCGGCGGCAAGACCGGCACCGCGCAGCACGGCGAGAACAACAGCAAGACGCCGTACGCCTGGTTCACCGCGTACGGCAAGTCGGACTCGACGGGCAAGGAGGTCGCCGTCGCGGTGATGGTCGAGCAGTCGGACGCGGCCCGGTCGGAGGTCAGCGGCAACGGGCTGGCCGCGCCGGTGGCCAAGGCGATGATGCAGGCGGCGTTGCAGAACTGACGGGGCGGCCGGTCGCGCCGGTCCCCGCACCCGCACCCGGCCTAACCCGCGTAGGGGTCCGGCACCTGGCCGGGCCGGGCCAGGAACTCGAAGTCGCAGCCGGTGTCGGCCTGGGTGATCTGCTCGCTGTAGAGGGCGCCGTAGCCGCGCTCGTAGCGGACCGGAGGCGGTGTCCAGCGCGCCCGGCGCCGGGCCAGCTCCGCGTCGCCCACTTCGAGCCGGAGGGTCCGTGCCGGGACGTCCAGGGTGATGAGGTCCCCGGTGCGCACCAGTGCCAGCGGCCCGCCGACATACGACTCGGGGGCCACGTGCAGCACGCACGTGCCGTAACTCGTACCGCTCATCCGGGCGTCGGAGATCCGCACCATGTCCCGCACCCCCTGCCGGAGCAGCCGGCGGGGCAGCGGCAGCATGCCGTACTCGGGCATGCCCGGACCGCCCTTGGGTCCGGCGCCGCGCAGCACCAGCACACTGTCCGCGGTGATGCCGAGCCCGGGGTCGTCGATGGTGCGCTGCATGGTGCGGTAGTCGTCGAAGACGACGGCGGGGCCGGTGTGCCTGAGCAGGTGCGGCTCGGCGGCGATGTGCTTGATGACGGCCCCGTCCGGACAGAGGTTGCCGCGCAGCACCGCGACCCCGCCCTCCGCGGCGACCGGATTGTCCCGCGGCCGGATCACGTCGTCGTCGTGCACCCGGGCACCGGCCAGTTGCTCGCGCAGGGTGTCGCAGGAGACCGTCGGCCGGTCCAGGTGCAGCAGGTCCGGGATCCGGGAGAGGAAGCCGGGCAGGCCGCCCGCGAAGTGGAAGTCCTCCATCAGGTACGTCCGTCCGCCGGGCCGGACGTTCGCCAGCACCGGCACGGTGCGCGCGACGCGGTCGAAGTCGTCGAGGGTGAGCCGGACGCCCGCCCGGCCCGCCATGGCGATCAAATGGATGACGGCGTTGGTGGAACCGCCGAGTCCGAGGACGGTCGTGACCGCGTCCTCGAACGCCTCGGGGGTGAGGACGGCGGACAGCCTGCGGTCCCGGTGGACCAGTTCGACGACGCGCAGCCCGGCCGCCGCGGCCATCCGGTCGTGCCCCGAGTCCACCGCGGGAATGCTGGACGCGCCCGGCACGGTCACTCCCAGCGCCTCGGCGGCGGCGGTCAGCGTGGACGCCGTGCCCATGGTCATGCAGTGGCCCGGCGAGCGGGCGAGACCGCTCTCCAGCTCGGCCATCTCGCAGTCGCCGATGAGACCGGCCCGCTTGTCGTCCCAGTACTTCCACATGTCGGTGCCCGAACCCAGCACCTCGCCCCGCCAGTGGCCGGGCAGCATGGGCCCGGCGGGCACGAACACCGTCGGCAGGTCGACGCTCGCCGCGCCCATGAGCAGCGCGGGTGTGGACTTGTCGCAGCCGCCCAGCAGGACGGCGCCGTCGACCGGGTAGGAGCGCAGCAGTTCCTCGGTCTCCATGGCGAGCAGGTCGCGGTACAGCATCGGGGTCGGTTTCTGGAAGGTCTCGCTGAGCGTGGCGACGGGAAACTCCAGCGGGAAGCCGCCCGCCTGCCACACGCCCCGCTTGACGGCCTGGGCCCGCTCGCGCAGGTGCACATGGCAGGGGTTGATGTCGGACCAGGTGTTGAGGATCGCGACGACCGGCTTGCCGAGGTGCTCCTCGGGCAGGTAGCCGAGCTGGCGGGTCCGGGCGCGGTGGCTGAAGGAGCGCAGGCCGTCGGTGCCGTACCACTGGTGGCTGCGCAGCTCCCGCGGGGCCCTGCGCGGGACGCCGGTCGCGGCCCGGCCCGGGGCGCCGCCGGTCATGCCGGCCAGCCCGCGACGATCGCGGCGACCTCCGCGCGCGTGTCCTCGGGCAGCCCGCTGCCGGGCGGCCGGACGTCGCGGCGGCACAGGCCGAGCGAGGCGAGGGCCTCCTTGACGACGCTGACGTTGTCGGCGGAGCCGTTCGCGGCGCGCAGTTCCTCGAAGCGGCGGATCCGTTCCCACACCTTCATCGCCGCCGGATGGTCGCCCGAGCGCAGCGCCTCGATCATGTGCCGCGACAGGGCCGGGGCGACGTTCACCAGGCCGGAGGTGAATCCGGTGGCGCCCGCGGAGAAGTACGAGGGGGCGTAGGTCTCGGCGAGACCGGCCACCCAGACGAAGCGGTCGAGGCCGGCGTCCCGGGCGAAGGCGGCGAACCGGGCGGCGTCCGGGACGGCGTACTTGACGCCGATCACGTTCGGGCAGGTGCCGGCGAGTTCGGCGAGCCGGGCGCCGGGCAGCCGGGCGTCGCGGACGTAGGGGACGACGCCCAGTTCGGGGACGGCCGCGGCGACGGCGCGGTGGTAGTCGACCCAGCCGTGCCCCGAGACGTAGGGGTGGACGGGCTGGTGGACCATCACCATCGAGGCGCCCAGCGCGCGGGCGTGCCGGGCGGAGGCGACCGCGGTGGGCACGTCGTGGCCGACGCCGACCATGATCTCGGCGCGGCCGGCGGCCTCGTCGGCGGTCAGCTCCGCCACCAGTCGGCGTTCCTCCGGGGTGAGGGCGTAGAACTCACCGGTGTTGCCACCCGGGGTCAGGGTGAGAACGCCGCCGTCGAGCAGGCGGCGCAGCAGGGCGCGGCAGGTGTCCCGGTCGACGCTGCCGTCCGCGGCGAACGGGGTCACCGGGACGGCCACCACGTCGGCGAGCGCGCGCCGCTGGTCCGCGAACGTCATGTCCGTCACCGGCCTTTCCCGTGCGGCGTCCGCTCCGGCTCCGCCCGGGGGAAGGCACGCCGCAGGAACGTCTCGATGTGGGTGTGCAGGGCGCCGGCCGCGCCGTCCGCGTCACCGGCCAGGGCGAGGCGCAGGATCTCCCGGTGCTCGTCGGCCTCCCGCTGCCAGGTGGGGTCGGCGGCCCAGGCGACGGCGGAGACCAGGGCGGCCTGGTCGCGCACCTCGTCGAGCATCCGGCCGAGCAGCGGGTTGCCGCACGGCAGGTACAGGGCGCGGTGGAACTCGCGGTTGGCCAGGGAGCGTTCGGCGGGACCGGTGGCGCGGCCGGCCCGGTCCAGCGCTTCGCGGGCCTCGTCCAGATGGGCGCCGCGCCGTACGGTCCGGCGCAGCGCCTCCGGTTCGAGGAGCAGCCGCACGTCGTGGACCTCGCGTGCCATGTCCGCGTCCACTGTGCGCACCGTGACGCCCTTGAACGGGCTCGGCACGACCAGCCCGGTCCCGGCCAGCGTCTTGAGCGCCTCGCGCACCGGGGTCTTGGACACCCCGAACTGCGCGGCCAGCTCGGTCTCCACCAGGGCCTGACCCGGCGTCAACCGGCCGGTCAGGATGCGGTGTCTGATCGCGTCCAGCACGAACTGCGTACGGGACGGGATCGGCGTGGGCACGGCGGTCATGCGCACCTCTCGGATCCGGCGCGGGTGATCTGGCGAAGGTGATCCGGCGCAAGTGCTCTGGCGAAGGTGATCCCGTGTCGTGTCTCGTACATGAGATACGACGTATGACGCGCCGAAGGTAGGAGGGGGCGCAGGATCCGTCAATGCCCCGGGCCGACCCATCCGCCTCATCAAGCCATGCCACCGCGCGAACACCCGGGCTACGGGGGCCCGGACCGGCGGGCCGGGCCAAGGTCGGTGGCGGACGTCCCACGGCGAGATGGTGCCGTCGCCGGACTCCACCGCCGAGTCCTGCTCGCCGGCCGCCGCCGGCGCGGACCCGGCCCGCAGGTGGAGACCGGACACGCCGCGCAGCTCGTCGTGGACGGCGTCGAGGTCCGCCGGATTCCCGGCCCGGATCCCGACCGCCGCACCCTGCTCGCCGCTCACCCTGCCCCGCCTTCCCCCGAAGCGCGTCGTCAGGCCCGGCGAGTGCCGCCCGGCGCGGTGGCGGGGCGAAGGGCGGTCCGCCCCGCCCGCGGACTACGCCTTCCAGCCCGGGTCGCGACCGCTCAGGCCGAGCGCCCGGTCCAGCAGCGGCGCGTCCTGCGGGACCGGGACGAGCGGGCCGAACAGGCCGCCGTCCCGGGGCGGGTGTTCGACCGTGGTGAGCAGGAAGGCGTACGCCGCGTCCAGGGCGGCGGGGTCGGGTGCGTAGGGCCGGCCGGTGGCACGGGCCAGGTCCCAGCCGTGGATGACCAGTTCGTCGACGGCCACGGCGCCCGCGACGGAACCGGGCAGGTTCACCCCGCCGGCCCGGGTCACGCCGGTCCAGGCGGCCGGATCGCGCCAGGAGTCGGCGAGTTCCGCGAGCGCCTTCGGCAACTCGGTACGCCAATCCGGGCCGATGTCCGGTGTGGCGGCGTTCGGGCTGGTGTCGGTGGTCGCGCCCAGCCGCTTGCGGCCCGCGTCCCGGAACGCCGCGGACAGCCCCGTCAGATGGCCCAGCAGGTTGCGCACCGCGAGGTCCGGGCAGGGTGTCGCCGCCGAGAGCTGCTCGTCCGTCACCTCCTCGGCGAGCCGCGCCACGATGAGGGTCTGCGGGCCGAGGTCGAGCATCGTGCCGGTCATGCGGGTCTCCTGTCACGCTGGGGGTCGTTCAGGGGGTGGACCGGCGGCGGCCTGGAAACTCATCGGCGGCGGGCGGAACCGGCACGGGGTCGCCGGCGGGCGGAACCGGCACCGCCCCCTCCGGCTCGGACCGCCGCCGCTCCCGCCAGGTCCGGCCACCGGACAGGCACCAGATCGCGATCACCGGGTCGCAGATCGCGCAGCCCAGCGAGGAGTCGTGGAAGAACGGCAGCAGCGGGCTGCCCTTGAGGTGGTGGACGACGTCCCAGGCGGTGTGCAGCAGCCAGCCGATCCCGACGAACGTCCACGAGTCCACGGCGCGGAAGGCGACGTACGTCATCACCACCGTGAAGGCGACGTCCCAGCCGTCCAGTCCGCCGCTGCTGAGGTAGGCGGCGCCCGCGCCCGCCACCATCACGGCGTTCAGGCGCAGCCGGTGGGGCTCGCGCAGGAGGCACATCAACAGGACGTAGAGGAGGCCGATGACGACCGGCACGACGTAGCGCATGCGGCTGACGCTAGGCCCGAGCGCGCGCCCGCCCCAGGGGCAGGAATGACGGATTCCGACGGATTCCCGCCGACGGGTTCCCGCTGGGGGTGGCCGGGCCGGGACGGCTCGGACCGCCGCGGTCCCCGCGGCTTCTCAGGCATCTGCCCGATGCCCGCGCGCCTGCCTTAGCACCACGATGACCGGACATGACGAGCAAGACGAGGGTCCGGACGTCCTGGACGTCCTGGACGGTGACGCGCGTGCTGCGCGACCGCGACGCGGGACTGTATCTGGCGGGGGTGGTGGTGTCGGGCTTCGGCTCGTCCTCGCTGTGGCTGGCGTCGGGCGTGTGGGTCAAGGACCTCACCGGCTCCGACGGGCTGGCCGCGCTGAGTCTGCTGGCGATGTGGGCACCGACCACAGCCGGGCCCGTCCTCGGCACGCTCGCCGACCGCGTACGGCGAAAACCGCTGCTCATCGCCCTGAACCTGATGCTGGCCGCCCTCCTGCCGGTCCTGTTCGCCGTCGACGCGCCGGACGACCTGTGGCTGCTGTTCGCCGTCCTGTTCCTGTACGGCGCCGCGGGCGTCGTACAGGACGCCGCCGAGTCGGCGCTCCTGCCCGCGGCCGTCGGCCCGGAGCTGCTCGGCGACTTCAACGGGCTGCGGATGACCGCGGGCGAGGGCATGAAGCTGGTCGCGCCGCTGGCCGGTGCCGGTCTGTACACGGCGTACGGCGGGGCGGCCGTGGCGCTGCTGGACGCGGTCACCTTCGTACTGGCCGCCGGGGTGTGCGCCCTGCTGCGCGTCGCCGAGGAGCCGCCGGGTCGCCCCGCCGGAAGCCGGCGGCAGCGGACCGCCGAGGGCGTCCGGCACCTGTGGGCGCACCCGACGCCGCGGGTGCTGGTCCTGGCGGGCGGCGCGACGATGTTCTTCACCGCCGTCAACGGCGCGACGACCTACGCCGTCGTGGACGGTCTCGGGCGCTCCCCCGCCTTCGCGGGGGTGCTGTACGCCGCGCAGGGCGCGGGTTCGGTGGCGGTCGGGCTGGTCTCCGGGCCCGCGCTGCGCCGGTTCGGCGACCGCGGGTTCGCGGCGGCCGGCATCGCCCTGGTGGCCCTCGCGGTGGCCGGGCGCGCGCTGCTGACCGAGCCGACGGCGCTGCTGTGCGGCGTGGCGGGCGGGGTGGGGCTGCCGTGTGTGCTGATCGCCGCGCTCACCGCCGTACAGCGCGAGACGCCCGGCCCGCTGCTGGGCCGGGCGTCCGCCACCGCGAGCACCCTGATGTTCACGCCGAACGTGGTCGGGCTGGCCGCCGGGGCCGCCCTGGTCGAAGTGGCGGACGTCCGGCTGCTGCTGCCCCTGCTCGGGGTGGCACTGCTGACGACGGCCCTGTCCCTGGCTCAGCGTCCGGCGAGCGCCTCCCGCACCGCCGCCAGGTCGCCGTCCGACGCCAGCCCCAGGTGATACAGGCGCAGTTCGGTGGCGCCCGCCGCGCGGGCTCGGGCCGCGTCCGCCGCCAGCGTGCCGGGGCTGCCGCCCATGCCGGAGACCACGGTGAGGTTGGCCGCCAGCACGGTGCCCGCGCGCCGCCGCCCGGCGAAGGGCGTGAGCAGACCCGGGCCGCCGGTGCAGGGCACGACGACTCCGTCCGCGACGGACAGGATGTGCTCGGGATCCACGCCCGCGTTGGCGCCGCAGTGGTACGACACCGGGTCCGCGTGCAGCAATACCTGGAAGCCCTCGGGCGCGGCGGCGCGGACGGCGGCGACGGCCGCCTCCTGGAGGGTGCGGGCGGTGTCGTCGCGCCACGCGCGCGTGGCGGCGGCCGACGGTGCGCCGAGGAGCTTTTCCACGCCCGTCCAGCCGCCGGCCTCCGGTGCGCCGCGCCACAGCGGCTCCAGCGCCGTCCGTACGGCGGCGGCCAGTTCGCCGGGGTCGGTGCCCCGCTCCCCGTACCCGGCGCGGCAGTCGGGGCAGAAGCACAGCGACATCAGGTACTGGCCGGCCTCGCCGAGGCCGACCCCGCCGATCTTGTCGTGGGCGTGCAGATGGGCCAGCCCGTACCAGCCGAGGGACTCCAGCTCCGTGCCGCGGGCGCCGGGGCGTACGGCGGCCTCGGCGGCGAGGTCGACCAGGTACGCGCGCGTGGCGGGCTGCGCGATGCAGGGGGCCCACGGGTAGCGGTCGCCGTAGGCGTTGACGACCGAGGTGTCCGGGTGCTCGGCGCCCAGCCGGGAGTTGTGCGCGAGGACGACCCAGGTGTGCACCTCCAGGCCGGCCGCGGCGAGCGCGTCGGCGGCCTCGCCGTAGGCGTCGCCCGGCGCCCAGTCGCCGGCCGGGTGCGGCCGCGGGGTGCGGCCCGCCCAGCGGTCGCCGAGGGGGTAGAGCACGGCGGCGTGTTCGGCGGTGACGATCCGGTGGCGCGGGTGGCGGGGGGTGAGCGCGCGGGTGGAGTGGTAGGCGGCGGCGAGGGTGATCTGGGCGGTGCCGAGCCCGGCGAACCGCGCGGGCGCCGCCGGGTCCCCGACCACGTCCCAGGGGTAGACGAACGCGGATGCCTTCACGCGGTCGCCGCCAGCAGCGCGTAGCCGCGTTCGATCACCTGGGCGAGCTGTTCGACGTGCTCCTCGCTCGGTTCGTGCAGCGGGGGCCGCACCCCGCCGACGTCGCAGCCGCGCAGCCGCACGCCCGCCTTGACCAGGGCGACGGCGTAGCCGCGGCCCTGCGCGCGCAGTTCGACGAACGGGCGGTAGAAGCCGTCCAGGAGCCGGTGCGCGGTGCTCTCGTCGCCGTCCCGCAGCGCCCGGTGGAAGGCGAGGGCGATCTCGGGGGCGAAGCAGAAGACGGCCGAGGAGTAGAGGGTGATGCCGAGGGCGTGGTAGGCGAGCTGGGTCTGCTCGGCGGTCGGCAGGCCGTTGAAGTAGAGGAAGTCGCCGGGGGCGTCGGTGCGTACGGCGCTGACGACGCGCTGCATCAGGTCGAGGTCGCCGAGGCCGTCCTTGAAGCCGATGATCCCTTCCGTGCGGGCGAGTTCGACCACCGTGGGCGGGGTGAACACCGCGTTGTCGCGCTGGTAGACGATCACCGGCAGGTCGGTCGCGGCGGCGATCTCCCGGTAGTGCCGCAGCAGGCCCTCCTGGCCGGGGACGACGAGGTACGGCGGCATGGCGAGCAGCCCGTCGGCGCCGGCGTCCCGGGCGAGGGCCGCGTAGCGCACGGCGAGCGCGGTGCCGTACCCGGCGCCCGCGACGACCGGCACCTCTCCTGAGGCGGCCTCGACGGCGACGCGTACGCAGGCGGCGAACTCCTCGGGCAGGAGCGCGTGGAACTCGCCGGTGCCGCAGCAGGCGAACACGGCGGCGGCCCCGGCCTCGACGCCCCGGCGTACGTGCGCGCGGTAGACGTCGAGGTCCACGGAGCCGTCGGGCGCGTAGGGGGTGACGGGGAAGAACAGCGGCCCGCTGGGGTTGCGGAGTCGCGCGGCGAGAGGGGCTGACGTCACGGGCGCTCCCTGTCGGTGCATGGGTCGGTGCATGTAGGTCGATGCATGTGGGTCGGTGCATGCGGGTCGGTGCATGTCTATGATCGATGTCTATATCTCTGAACAGATCCACGCTACGGGCCGCACTCGGGGCCGGTCAAGCGGGCAAACCCGCAACACGAGAGCGGATCCGCCCACTCCATGCCACCCTTGACGGGCCGGAGCGCCGCTCCTTAGCGTGTCCATGAATGTGAATGCCGGCCATGAATACAACTGTTGGCTCACCCGGCGGCGGTCGACCCGAGCCGTCGGCCGCCGGCTCGGGCCACCGGCGCGAACCCCCGACCCGAGGAGAGAGAGCATGCCCGCTCCCCGCACCGTCCTGCTCACCGGCGCCGCCGGCGGTCTCGGCACCCTGATGCGGGAACTGCTCCCGGACCACGGCTACGACCTGCGGCTGTTCGACATGCGTCCGATCGAGGGAGAGCCGGACGCGATCACCGCGGACCTCGCGGACACCGAGGCGCTGCGCGCGGCCGTGGCCGGCGTCGACGCGATCGTCCACCTCGCGGGCATCTCCCTGGAGTCGACCTTCGAGAAGATCCTGAAGGCGAACATCGAGGGCACCTACCACCTGTACGAGGCGGCCCGCCGGGCGGGCGTGCCGCGGATCGTCTTCGCCTCCTCCAACCACGCGGTCGGCTTCACCCGCGCCCCGCGCGGCGACGACCCGCTGATCCCGGCCGACACCCCGCGCCGCCCGGACACCTTCTACGGCCTGTCCAAGTCCTTCGGCGAGGACCTGGCGCAGCTCTACTGGGACAAGCACGGCCTGGAGACCGTCTCCGTCCGCATCGGCTCCTGCTTCCGGGAGCCGAGCAGCGTCCGCATGCTCTCGGTGTGGATGAGCCCCGCCGACGGCGCCCGCCTCTTCCACGCGGCCCTGACCGCCGAGCACGTCGGCCACACCGTCGTCTACGGCTCGTCCGCCAACACCCGCCTGTGGTGGGACCTGACCGGGGCACGGGCCCTCGGCTACGAACCGCAGGACGACTCGGAGCCGTACGCCGCGAAGCTCATCGCCGAACAGGGGGAGTTGACCCCCGACGACCCGGCCCACACCCACCTGGGCGGGCACTTCGTGAACGACCCGCCGATCTGGCCGTACTGAGGACGAGAGCCCATCCGGTCGCATCCATGACCAAACGGGCACGGCCCGAAGCGGAACCCGAACCGGGAGCGGCACGGAGCGCGGGCCGGGAAGCGGCGGAAAACTGTCGGCCGAATGGGCGGGCGGGCACCAAACGGGCCCGCCCGCCCGCGTATTCGGGCACGGACACCGCCCGTTCCCACCTCGTCCGAAACAGCCACGCAGGTCCGAGGCGGGCAATCCGCCCGGCGATCGGGCACACACGGGCAGCATCGGATCGGCAACAGACCTGGTCAGCGTCGCGCACCCGCTGTAAAACATCTCCCGTGGGCCCCACCGGGCCCGAACGGGCACACCTCAGCGTGGAGGCAGGTGACGCATGAGTTCCAAGACGGCCGAGGAACGGCAGCGAGAGATCGTGCGGGCCGCACGGACGACCGGCTCCGTCGACGTCACCGCGCTCGCCTCCGAGCTGGGCGTGGCCAAGGAGACCATCCGGCGCGATCTGCGCGCCCTGGAGGACCACGGTCTGGTGCGCCGCACCCATGGGGGCGCCTATCCCGTGGAGAGCGCCGGGTTCGAGACGACGCTCGCCTTCCGGGCCACCAGCCAGGTGCCCGAGAAGCGCCGCATCGCCGCCGCGGCCGCCGAACTGCTCGGGGACGCGGAGACCGTCTTCGTCGACGAGGGCTTCACCCCACAGCTCATCGCCGAGTCCCTGCCCGTGGACCGGCCACTGACCGTGGTCACCGCTTCCCTGCCGGTCGCCGGCGCCCTGGCCGAGGCCGAGAACGTCTCGGTGCTGCTCCTCGGCGGCCGGGTCCGCCCCGGCACGCTGGCGACCGTCGACCACTGGACCACGAAGATGCTGGCCGGCTTCGTGGTCGACCTCGCCTTCATCGGCGCCAACGGCATCTCCCGCGAACACGGGCTGACCACCCCCGACCCGGCGGTCAGCGAGGTCAAGGCACAGGCCGTCCGGGCCGCCCGGCGCACCGTCCTCGCGGGGACGCACACCAAGTTCGGAGCGGTCAGCTTCTGCCGGTTCGCCGACGTCGGCGCGCTGGAGGCGATCGTGACGAGCACCCTCCTCCCGGCGACCGAGGCCCACCGCTACTCACTGCTGGGGCCGCAGGTCATCCGCGTCTGACTGATCCGAACTCATATGCCAAGGCAATCCCCAGGGGTGCCGCGCACCGCCCCGCGCCCCTTGTATCCGCACATCTCAGTACGTCCTCACACCTACCAGGAGCCATCCATGCACACCCAGAGCCGATGGAGGCCGCGCGCCACGCTCGCCCTCGCCGCCGCAGGGACGCTGATCACTCCGCTGCTCGTCGGCTGCTCGGGCGCCGGCGGAGCCGGCGGCGGGTCCTCGGCCCACTCCATCAACGTCCTGATGGTGAACAACCCGCAGATGGTGGAGTTGCAGAAGCTCACCGCCGACCACTTCACGAAGGACACCGGCATCAAGGTGAACTTCACCGTCCTGCCGGAGAACGACGTCCGGGACAAGATCAGCCAGGACTTCGCCAACCAGGCCGGCCAGTACGACGTGGCCACGCTCAGCAACTACGAGATCCCGATCTACGCCAAGAACGGCTGGCTCCACCCGATCGACTCGTACGTCAAGAAGGACACCGCCTTCGACCAGCAGGACATCCTCAAGCCCATGCAGGAGGCCCTCACCGCGGCCGACGGCAAGCTCTACGGCGAGCCCTTCTACGGTGAGTCGTCCTTCCTGATGTACCGCAAGGACGTCTTCCAGAAGAAGGGCCTGACCATGCCGGCCAAGCCCACCTGGCAGCAGGTCGCGGACCTGGCCGCGAAGGTGGACGGCGCCGAGCCCGGCATGAAGGGCATATGTCTGCGCGGGCTGCCCGGCTGGGGGGAGATGATGGCTCCGCTGACCACGGTCGTCAACACCTTCGGCGGCACCTGGTTCGACAAGGACTGGAAGGCCCAGCTCGACTCCCCCGAGTTCAAGAAGGCCGCGCAGTTCTACGTCGACCTGGTCCGCAAGCACGGTGAGTCCGGCGCGCCGCAGGCCGGCTTCGCCGAGTGTCTGAACAACACGACGCAGGGCAAGACGGCGATGTGGTACGACGCCACGTCCGGCGCGGGTTCGCTGGAGGCCGCCGGGTCCCCGGTCAAGGGCAAGATGGGCTACGTCCCGGCCCCGGTCGACAAGACGGACAGCTCCGGCTGGCTCTACACCTGGGCGTGGGGCATCCAGAAGGCGTCCAAGAACGCCGACGACGCCTGGAAGTTCATCTCGTGGGCGTCCAGCAAGGACTACGAGAAGCTGGTGGGCGAGAAGGCGGGCTGGGCCAACGTGCCGGCCGGCAAGCGCAGCTCGACCTACGACATCCCGGAGTACCGCAAGGAGGCGGCCGCCTTCGCGGACGTCACCCGGGACGCCATCTCCAGTGCCAAGCCGAACGACCCGGGTGTGCAGCCCCGCCCCGCGCCCGGCATCCAGTTCGTCGACATCCCCGAGTTCACCGACCTGGGCACCAAGGTCTCGCAGGAGCTGAGTTCCGCCGTCGCGGGCCGGCAGTCCGTGGACAGCGCGCTGGAGAAGGCACAGAAGCTCGCCGAGGCCGTCGGCAAGAAGTACGAGGGATCATGACAGTCACCGCCCCCGCACGGGTCGCCGCCGCCACCGCGCGGCCGGCGATCCGGCCGCCGAACCGCATGCGCGCGTGGGTCACCCGAGCACCGCTGCTGCCCGCGCTGGTCTTCATGATCGTAGTGACCCAGCTGCCCTTCGTGGCGACCCTGGTGTTCTCGTTCTTCGACTGGAACGCGCTGTATCCGAAGGACCGTCACTTCACCGGTATCGACAACTACCGGCAGGTCCTGACCGACCCGGACCTGCGCCAGTCGGTGTGGACGACCATCGTGCTGACCGTCACGGTGGTCCTGGCCAGCCTGGTCCTGGGCCTTGCCGTCGCCCTGCTGCTCAACCGGAAGTTCCGGGGCCGCGGCCTGGTCCGTACGCTGATGATCGCACCGTTCCTGGTCGTGCCCGTGGCCGCCAGCCTGCTGTGGAAGCATGTGCTCTACAACCCCGAATACGGCCTGCTCAACGGATTGCTGCACTATGTGGGCGGCCCGCAGCCGGACTGGATCTCGGACAATCCGCTGATCGCGGTCGAGGCTTCCCTGGTGTGGCAGTGGACGCCGTTCATGATGCTGATCCTGCTGGCGGGACTGCAGAGCCGCGACAACGAGCAACTCGAAGCCGCGCGGGTGGACGGCGCGAGCGACTGGCAGGTCTTCCGCTACCTCACCCTCCCGCACCTGCGCCGCTACCTCGAACTCGGTGGCCTGCTGGGCTCGATCTACATCGTGCAGAACTTCGACGCGGTCTTCACGATCACGTCGGGCGGCCTGGGCACCGCCAACCTCCCGTACACCGTCTACCAGAGCTTCTACCAGGCCCACGAGAACGGCCTCGCCTCGGCAGCGGGCGTCGTGGTGGTCATCGGCTCGATCATCATCGCGACCTTCGCGCTGCGCGTGGTGTCGTCGCTGTTCCGCGAGGAGGTGTCGCGCGCATGAGCACCGTCGCAGCAAAGACCGTGAACGTACGGTCCCGCCGTCGCAGCGGAGCGGGGCTGGGCCTGGTGGCCTGGCTGGTGGGGCTGGTGTTCTTCCTGCCCATCGCGTGGATGGCCCTTACCTCCTTCCACTCCGAGACGGACGCCGCCACCAATCCGCCGTCCTTCGGGGCCTCCCTGACCCTGGACAGCTACCGCGAGTTCTTCGGCGCGGGCGGCGGGGCCGACCCCTGGCCCGCGCTGATCAACTCGGCCACCGCGTCGATCGCCTCGACCCTGTTCGTGCTGGTGCTGGCCCTGCCGGCGGCGTACGCGCTCTCCATCCGCCGGGTGCAGAAGTGGACGGACGTCCTGTTCTTCTTCCTGTCGACGAAGATGCTGCCGGTGGTGGCGGGCCTGCTGCCGATCTACCTGTTCGCGAAGAACACCGGCATGCTCGACAACATCTGGCTGCTGGTCATCCTGTACACCTCGATGAACCTGCCGATCGCGGTGTGGATGATGCAGTCCTTCCTCGCCGAGGTCCCGGTGGCGGTGATCGAGGCCGCCCGGGTGGACGGCGCCCGGCTGCCGACGATCCTGGCCCGTGTGGTGGCACCGATCGCCCTGCCCGGCATCGCCGCGACGGCGCTGATCTGCTTCATCTTCAGCTGGAACGAGCTGCTGTTCGCCCGGGTCCTCACGGGTGTGGTCGCCGAGACCGCCCCCGTCTTCCTGACCGGCTTCATCACCAGCCAGGGCCTGTTCCTGGCGAAGGTGTGCGCCGCGTCGCTCGTCGTCTCCCTGCCGGTGCTCGCCGCGGGGTTCACCGCCCAGGACAAACTGGTCCAGGGCCTCTCGCTGGGAGCCGTGAAATGAAGGCCGCCGTCATCGAGTCCGTGGGCCGCGCCGTCGTCACGGAGGTCCCGGACCCGACGCCCGGCCCGCGCGAGGTCGTCGTCGAAGTGGCCGCCTGCGGCCTGTGCGGCACGGATCTGCACATCCTCCAGGGCGAGTTCGCACCCAAGCTGCCGATCGTGCCCGGACACGAGTTCGCGGGCCGGGTCGTCGGGGTGGGCGCCCAGGTCACCGAGGTCGCGGTCGACGACCGGGTGGCGGTCGACCCGTCGCTGTACTGCTACGAGTGCCGCTTCTGCCGCGCCGGCCACAACAACCTCTGCGAGCGCTGGGCCGCGATCGGCGTGACCAACCCGGGCGGCGCGGCGCAGTACGCGGTGGCGCCGGTGGCGAACTGCGTGAAGCTGCCCGAGCACGTCCGCACCGAGGACGCGGCCCTGATCGAGCCCCTGTCCTGCGCGGTGCGCGGCTACGACATCCTCCAGTCCCGCCTCGCCACCCATGTGCTGATCTACGGCTCCGGGACCATGGGGCTGATGATGCTGGAGCTCGCCAAGCGGACCGGCGCGGCGAGCGTGGACATGGTGGATCTGAACCCGGCCCGGCTGGAGACGGCCCGCCGGCTCGGCGTCTCGGCGTCCGCCGCGAACGCCGACGAACTCGACCGGCCGCAGGGCTGGGACGTCGTGATCGACGCGACGGGGAACGCAGCGGCCATCCAGGACGGATTGGAGCGGGTGGCCAAGGCGGGCACGTTCCTCCAGTTCGGGGTCGCCGACTACGCGACCCGGGTGAAGATCGACCCGTACCGCATCTACAACCAGGAGATCACCATCACCGGCTCCATGGCGGTGCTGCACAGCTACGAGCGCGCGGCGGAGCTGTTCGCGAACGGTGTGCTCGACCCCGAGGTGTTCATCAGCGACCGCATCCCGCTGGAGCGCTACCCGGACGCGCTGGAGCAGTTCGCGGCGGGCGTGGGACGCAAGATCGTGGTGGTGCCGTAGGCAGACCGCCGGTGGCGGGGGCGCTCGGGGGCGAAGGCCCCTGGGCGCCCCCGCGGCCGTCCTGGGCCCGGCCGCGCGGGCGGCCGGTGGGACCGCTGGGCCGAACGGACGCAAGGTAAGGGAACGGTAAAGCGCTCTCGATCGTTACCTCTGGCATGACAGCTATGACCCCAGGCTCGAACATCCCTCTCTCCGCGTCCCGGGTGACGGTGGACGTCGCCGCCCCGGTGCGGCTCGACGTGTCGGGCCTGCTGCTCACCGCCGACGGCAAGGTGCGCTCCGACGAGGACTTCATCTTCTACAACCAGCCCTCGGGACCGGGCGTGACCTACCGCTCGGGCGGCGGCGCGGCACCCGACGCGATCATCGTCGACACCGCCGCCGTCCCGGCCGGCATCGAGAAGATCGTCGTGACCGCGAGCCCCGACGCCGCGGGCCAGACCTTCCAGGGCATCGAACCGACGGCGACGATCCGCGCCGCCGACGGCAACGTGGTCCTGGCGACGTTCACACCCCCGCAGCTCGGCACCGAGACGGCACTGGTGGTGGTCGAGATCTACCGTCGCGCCGGCCAGTGGAAGGCCCGCGCCGTCGGCCAGGGCTACGCGGACGGACTCGCGGGCATCGCCACCGACTTCGGCGTCACCGTGGAGGAACCCGCCCCGGCCGCGCAGCCGGTGGCCCCGCCGCCGCCCGCCGCACCGCCCGTCGCGCAGCCCGTGGCGCCCCCGATGCCCGCCGCTCCTCCGGCACCGCCGGCCGCCGCCCCCGGCACCGGGAAGATCAACCTGGACAAGGGCCGCGTCAGTCTCCAGAAGAACCAGACCGTCTCCCTCGTCAAGGGCGGCCGTCCGCTGCTGTCCCGGGTGCAGATGGGCCTCGGCTGGGAGCCCGCCTTCCGGGGCAAGGACATCGACCTGGACGCCTCGGTCATCGCCTACGGCCCCCAGCGCAACCACATCGACAGCTGCTACTTCGGCAAGCTGTCGATCCTGAACAACGCGATCAAGCACTCCGGCGACAACCTCACCGGTGAGGGCGGCGGTGACGACGAGGTGATCGTCGTCGACCTCGGCCGGATCCCGCAGGAGGTCACCGGCCTGGTCTTCACCGTCAACTCCTTCTCGGGCCAGAAGTTCACCGAGGTCGCCAAGGCGTACTGCCGCCTCGTGGACAGCGCGTCCGGCGAGGAACTGGTCCGCTTCGACCTGACCGGTGCCGAGCCGCAGACGGGTGTGCTGATGGCCAAGCTGATCCGCCAGTTCTCCGGTGAGTGGGAGATGACCGCGATGGGCGACTTCGTGAAGGCCCGCACGGTCCGCAACATGGTGAAGCCGGGCGCGCAGGCGCTCTAGTGCCCCGACAGGCACTAGGAAACACCGTCGGCCGGGCCGGCGCCGGCGCCTCCGGATCCCCGGGGCGGGATCCGCGGGGCCGCCGCGCTCTCTTTGCCCATTGATTGACTCGCCTTTATGGAAAACGCGTCGACACGGACCGGCATCCGAGTCCGGGTGGTGCCGGCCCGCTGCCGCGGGAAAATTCGGGGCGGGCACCCCGTTTCTTCGGCGCGGGGACGGCGATCAACCTGCGGGTCTTGATCGAATGACGTGAGCGGGCACCGTATGACGTGACGGAACGGCCCATCGCCAGTAGATATATGAGCAGTGTGACGGAGATCTCATCACCGGGTCCAGCAAGTGCGTGTCTACCTGTAGTTTCGTCGTCTTTGTCGCTGCTGCGTGGATCCCTTGACGGAAGGCATGCTTTCCCCGTCGAATCGTCCTGGCAGAGGGGGATACCGTGGAAATTCGTCACCTGGTGACGTTCCAGAAGGTCGCGACGCTGCTGAGCTTCACCCGCGCCGCGGAGGAGCTCAGCTACGCGCAGTCGAGTGTGACGACGCAGATCCGTGCGTTGGAGACCTCACTGGGGGTGGAACTCTTCGACCGGCTCGGCGGTCGGATCCGGCTCACGCCCGCCGGGGAGAAGCTGTTGGAGTATGCCGAGCAGATCCTGGCGCTGGCCGACGCCGCGCGTGCGGACGTCGCCGGCGGGGACGGCCCGTCGGGGACCTTGGTCATCGGCACGATGGAGAGCATCACGTCGTACCGTATGCCGCCATTGCTGGAGTTCTTCCACCACCGCTATCCAAAAGTTCACCTTTCGTTGAGGCCGAGTCTGTGCGCGGAAACCTGCCACGCGCTGCGCCAGGGAAGCTTCGACATCGGATTCCTCATGGAACAGGAGACCCGGCATCAGGGTCTGGAGACCGTGGTTCTGGCCGAGGAGCCGCTGGTGCTCGTTGCAGCGGCCAATCACCCCCTGACACAACGGGAGGAACTGACACTCGACGATTTACGCTCAGCATCGAAATTGGCCACCGAGGCCGGTTGCGCATATCGCGATCTGTTCGAGGATGAGCTACGGGGGGCAGAAACCATGCCTTTCCTGGAATTCGGCACCATAGAGGCGATCAAGCGGGGTGTCGGATCCGGGCTGGGAATCGCGCTGCTTCCTTCCGTGACCGTGGCCACGGAATTGGAGAAGGGCGAGATGACGGCACTGCCGTGGGACCCGCCGTTCTCCGTCAGTACGCAGCTGGCCTGGCGCAGCGGCAGGCGGCTGGGCCGGGAGCTGAAACTCTTCGCCGACCAGGCGGTACGGCTCATGCGGGAGTCGGCGCCACTGGCCGATTCGGGTTGACCCGCCAGGGCGGTCGAGGGTTCTCAGACGCTCACCGGCTCGGCCGCGAAGACGGAGATCCGGTCGGTGACGTCGTCGGGTGTCCGCCGCCTCGGCTCCTGCGGTTCTCCCGGAGTGCCGATGTACAGCCAGCCCAGCAGGCGTTCGGCAGGGCGCAGCCCGAGCAGGCGGCGGACCGGGGCGGATTCGGCGTACCTGCCGGTGCGCCAGATGCTGCCGAAGCCGCGGGCGTGCAGCAGCAGCCCCAGGGAGCCGACCATGGCGCTGGTGGCGGCCAGTTGCTCCCACTCGGGCACCTGGTGCTCAGCCACCGGCGTGAACACCAGGGTGGCCAGGAGCGGCGCGCGTTGGGTCTTGGCCTCGGTCCGGTCCCGTCGGAAGCCGGACGCCGAGGACGCACCGGCGAAGCTGCGGCCGAGTGCGACGCGTCCTTCGCCGCGTACCAGGATCCACCGCCAGGGCCGGAGCCTGCCGTGATCGGGGGCGGTGGCCGCGGCACGCAGCAGGTAGGCGAACTCGTCGTCGCTCGGGGCCGGTTCGACGAGGTTGCGTTCACTGCGGCGGCTCAGTACGGCCGTCATGACGTCCATGAGCGTTCCTCCTTCTGGTTCCTGCTCGCTCGGCCCGCTCCGGGGCCGGCTGCTCACCCGGACAGACGAAGCGGGGGCGGGGGCTCGGCAAGCCCCCGCCCCCGCCGGCCGGATCAGTAGTGGACGCGGCGGCTGTCGGCGGTCTGCCGGTAGCGGATGGACCACTGGCTGCGGCGCACGTACGTCCGCTGGAGCCAGCGGTCGGCGCCGTCGTAGCGCGCGGTGAACGGTGTACGGGCATGCAGTCCCTTGCGGTTGTTGATCAGAAGGGCCTCGCCCGGACGCAGGTACACCTGGTGGGCGGTCTCCCGGCAGGCGGCCTGGAGTCGGTCCAGGGCGGCCTCGGCGGCGGTGGTCATGCCGCGCACTCCGTTGGCGGAGGCGGATATCTCCGGGAACTGGTCGGGTCCGTTGATCATGGCGACCGGGTCGGAGAGCACCTCCTGTCCGCCGGCCACGTCCCGCACGTAGCTGCCGGGCGCGTTGAGCCGGAACAGCGGGCTGCGCAGCAGTTCCAGGGTGCGGGAGTCGAGGGCGCGGACGATGTCCCGGGCGTCCGCGTAGTGGGTCGCCGCGACCCCCTCGTGGTCGGCGCGCAGGCAGCTGAGGACGAGGAAGTCGGGGTTGCTGACGTCGTAGCGGCCGATGGCGTCATGGACGATGTCGTTGTGGAAGTTGAGGAAGACGACCGAGCCCTGGTTGGTCTGGCTCATCGCGCCGCCCTCGACGGGGATGACGTCGTGGACGAGATTGCCGTTCTTCTCGGTGAGGAAGCCGACCGGTTCGCCGAGCAGGCCGGACAGGCCGAGCAGGACCCCTTCGGCGACGTATGTCTTCTTGTCGGCGGCCGGGCCGCCGTTCGACGGGGTGCGGGGCAGCTCCGGGTCGACGGGGAGGTTGCGGACGTAGCCGACGCCGGGGGTGTCGTTGTGGCGGCCGAAATCGAGGATCTGCTGGAGCAGTTCGAGCGGCAGGCCGGCGAAGATCTGGTGGTAGCGCGCCATGGCGCGGTCTATGTCCCGGGTCGGATCGGGCTCGGCGGCCAGGTCTCGGCCGATGCTGTCCCGCGCGGCGTCGGGAAGTTCGATCAGCCCCAGGGTCTGCGGCGCGGAGACGGCGGTCTGGAGGGTGGTCGCGGTCATGGTGATCTCTCCTACGGTGAGGGGTGGTGGGTTCGGCGCGGAGTGGCGGGTTCGGCGCGGTGCGGGGTGGCGGTGCGGTGCGGGGTGGCGGGGACTTACAGGGCTCGGAGTCCGGCGGCCGGCTCAAGCGGTTCGGGCAGGGCCTCGTGGAGTTTCTGGGCGAGTTGCCGGGCCTGCTCGGCGTCCGCGGCGAGGTGGGTGGTGGCCCGGCTGCCGATGATCTCGGTGACCGGGATGCCCACGATCCGCGCCTCGGGCAGGTCGTGCATGCGCTGGAAGCGGCCGACGTCGAGGTAGCCGCCGACGACCACGAGGTGCGGCCCGTCCTCCAGGCGTACGGTGTCGATCCCTTCGGCGTGGAAGACGCTGTGCGCCAGGTCGGCCGCGGCCGCGGTGTCGTAGGCGAGGACCTCGGACCTGGTGTTGGCCACGACGCCGGCGGCCGGTGCGCCGTCGCCGCCGATGACCGTGCCGGAGGGGAAGGGGGCCCGGTTGTGACGACAGACCAGGACGATGCCGTGCTGCTTGGCGGTCCGCACCGACCTGCGGTGCAGGACCTTCGCCCCGTACAGGGACATCAGCGAGGCGGTGTCGTAGGTGACCTCGGGGAGCAGGCGGGCCCCGGTCACCGCGTTCGGGTCGGCGCTGTAGATCCCGTCGACGTCGGAGTGGATCTCGACGCGGTCGGCACCGAGTGCGGCGGCGACCAGGACGGCCGACAGGTCGGAGCTGTTCTTGCCGAGCCAGGTGGGACGGCCCTGGGCGTCGGCCGCCTGGCCACCGGGCACGATGACGACCTGGTGCTCGTCGAAGGCCCGCCGCAGCGGCTCGGCGTCCAGCCGCGCCACCTTGGCCCACATGAACGTGCTGTCGGTGACCAGGCCCTGCTGGTGGCCCGCGAGCACGGTGGCGGTGAGTCCGACGCGGTGCAGGGCGGCGGCCAGCAGATGGGCGCTGACGGTGTCGGCGAGGGTGAGGAGCCCGGCGACGGTGGCGTCCTCCGGCTGCGGGTTGGCCTCGTGCAGCAGGCCGCGCAGCTTCTCGGTCTCGCCCGGCATGGCGCTGACCACGACGGCCATCGGCCGCTGCTCCTCCTCGGCCCGCCGGCCCAGGGCGGCGGCGAGTTCGGCGTACGCCTCGGGGGACGGGAAGGTGGAGCCGCCGAACTTCAGGACGACGGGAGTGGTCACAGCACACCTCGCTCGGTGAGTGCTTCGGCGATCTGCAGCGCGTTCAGGGCGGCGCCGATCCTGACGTTGTCCGCGACGATCCACAGCCAGAAGCCGCGCGGGTTGTGGGCGGCGACGCGGACGCGTCCGACGTGGACCCGGTTGGGGTCGCCCGCGGTGCGCGGGGTGGGGAACGCGCCGACGGTCTCCAGGTCGTGGACGGTGACCTCGTCCTGCTCCGCCAGCAGCCGGACCAGTTCGGCCCGGTCCACCGGGTTGTGGCACTCGATCCAGGCGGCCTCGGAGTGGCTGTTGGCCACCGGAACGCGCACACAGGTGGTGGTGACGTCCAGGTGCGGCAGGGAGAGGATCTTGCGGGACTCCTGGAGCATCTTCTGCTCCTCGAAGGTGAAGCCGTCGTCCAGCATGCGGTCTATGCGTGGGATGACGTCGAAGGCCAGGGAGGGGCTGAAGGTCCCGGTCACGCCGGGTCCGCCGGGGTCGTCGAGGACCGCGCGGGCGCCGGCGTGCAGTTCGTCGATACCGGAGTAGCCCGCGCCGGACGCCGCCTGGTAGGTGCTGACCACCGCCTGGCGGATGCCCCAGCGTTCCTGGACCGGCGCCAGCAGCCGGACCAGTGGGATGGTGGAGCAGTTCGGGTTGGCGATGATGCCGCTCGCCGGGCGCTCGCCGAGTTCGTGTGCGTTGACCTGGGGGACGACCAGCGGGGTGTCGGGGTCCATCCGGAAGGCGCTGGTGTTGTCGATGACGAGGGCGCCCTGGGCGACGGCCTTGGGCACGAAGGTGGTGCTCACGCTGCCGCCGGCGGAGAAGAAGGCGACGTCGGTGGCGGAGAAGTCGAAGCCGTCCAGGTCCTGTACCTGGTAGGAGTGGCCCTCGGCGGTGATCTCGCGGCCGGCCGAGCGGGCGGAGGCGACCAGGTGCAGATCGCGGTAGCGGAAGCCGCGTTCCTCTATGAGCCGGAGGAGGGTGGTGCCGACCACTCCGGTGGCGCCCACCAGGGCTATGCGCGGTGCGGTCGGGTCGGTGACGCGGGGCATGGCTGGGGTCCTCTCTGACGGTGGTTCGGAATGGGGGGCGTCAGTCGGTGCCCGGGGCTCAGGCGGTGGTGCGCTCCGCGGACGCGGCGACCTGCTGTGCGGGGGCGTCCGCAGCGGCCTGGGCCGCGGCGGGGCGCAGCCGGGGGCGCCAGCCGAGGCTGATGCCGAGGGAGGCGGCGACGATGAGCGGGATGCCCAGGGCCTGGACCCAGCTGACGTGGTGTCCGTAGACGGCCCAGTCGCACACCATCGCGGCGGCGGGGTAGACGAAGGCCAGGACGGCGATCTTCGAGGTGGGCAGCTTCTGGTAGGCGGAGTACATCAGCACGTACATCACGCCGGTGTGGATGAAGCCGAGGCCGACCAGCCAGGCCCAGCCGTTGCCGAAGTGCGCGCTCTGGCCGAGCTGGGTGAAGGGCAGCAGCAGCGGGATGCCGAGCGTCACCTGGACCAGGGCGACCAGGTGGGGCTTCACGCCGGTCACGCGCTTGGTGATGATCGTCGACAGGCCGTAGAAGAGGGCGGCGAGCAGGGCGTAGCCGACGCCGACCAGGTAGGTGCTGCCGTTGGAGAAGTCGGATGTCGAGATGCCCGAGACGAGGACGAGGCCGAAGAAGGCGACGAACAGCCAGCCCGCCTTGTGCGCGGTGATCCGGTCCTTGAACAGCAGGGCGCCGAGCAGGACCACGAAGAATGGCTGGGTGTGGTAGACGACGGTGGCCACCGAGATCGAGGTCTTCTCGTAGGACTCGAACAGGAACGCCCAGTTGAAGACGATGAACACGCCGCCGAGCGCGGCGAGGCCCAGCTTCTTCGGGGTGAACCCGTGGTTCTTGAAGAATCCGCGGATCAGGCAGTACAGGCCGAGGAAGAGGGTGCCGAACACGCACCGGTAGAAGACCACGTTGAACGGCGAGGCACCGGATTCGACGACGAAGACGCCGATGGTGCCGGACAGCAGCATGGCCGCCGTGAGTTCGAGTGCGCCGCGGGTCTCCGGAGGCGTTTGTGATGTGCTCATGACATACTCCTGATTCGGAGGGGAGGTCGGGGGGTTCTGCGGGAGGTGGGAAGTTCCCGGAGATCCGAGCTGATGCAACGAAGCTACGAGCTTGGGTGCGGCCGGGTCCACGAGCTGCTGCGGAACGAAATCGATGCCCACATCAAGGTTGTCGATAGGCCCCGGTGAGCAGGCGGAACGCCGCTGCGGTGGCGGTGTGCGCGGCCGGTGGTGCCGGCCGCCCGCGGGGTGCGGGGATCAGTGCAGGGGCAGCGGATAGTGCAGCCCGCCGTCACTCCACAGGGCGTTCGCGCCGCGGCCGACGTCGAGGCCGGAGGCCGGGCCGAGGTTGCGTGCGTAGACGTCACCGTACGTGCCGACGGCGTCCAGGACCCGGTGCGCCCACCGCTCGTCCAGGCCGAGCGCCGGGCCGTGCCGGCCGGCCCGGTCGGCGGCGGCACGCGCCGCCCCGCCGTCACCCTCCTCCTGAACGGCACTCTCCGCCCCGACGAGGAACTGGAGCACCCACCGGCACACCCGGAACCAGCCCGGATCGTCGTCGCGCACGGCGAGCGCCATCGGCTCGCGGGAGATCGCCGCCTCCAGTACGACATGGTCGGCCGGACGCGGCAGGGTGGCCCGAGCACCGGCCAGGGCGATGCGGTCCAGGACGTAGGCCGCGCACGAGCCGTCCGCGTAGCCGGCCAGCGCCTCGGCGGGGGTCGCGTAGGCGACGGGCTCGACCTTGAGGCCGCGCGACCCGAACCACGCGGCCAGGTTGCCCGCCGTCGTGGTGCCGGCCTGGGTGGCGACCCGGTGGCCGGCGAGCTGTTCGGGGCTGGTTATTCGGTCCGCGGTGCGGACGAGGAAGCCTTCCCCGTCGTAGCAGGTGACCCCGGCGAACAGCACGGGCTGGGCGGCCTCGCGGCCGAGCGTCCACGACAGGTTGCAGGTGGCCACGTCCGCGTCGCCCGAGACGAGCCGGTTCAGCCGCTCCCCCGGGTCCGTCGGCAGCCAGTCCACCGCCGCCGGGTCGCCGAGCGCCGCGGCGGCCACCGCGCGGGCGACGTCCGTGTCGAGTCCGCGCCACGCGCCGTCGCCGTCCGGCAGGGACAGCCCGCGGATTCCCTGACTGACCACCGCCCGTACGGCGCCCCGCTCGCGCACCGTGTCCAGCGTCGCGACGGTCCTGTGCGTCATGATCGTCACAGCATTCCCCTCACCGCCGCGCCGACCAGCTGCTCGCGGTCGAACCGGCGCTCGTTGTAGCCCAGCATGTCGATCAGCGAACGCGCGGTCACCGGAGCGCTGCCGTGGCCGTCCGAGGCGGCCACGGGCATCGCGCCCGGATCGAACCAGCGCAGGGTGCCCCCGGGGTCGATGGCGGCCCGCGAGCGGTTGGCGTTGTCCTGGTGCAGGCAGTACGGCACGTCCAGGTACCCGTGGGCGAAGGCGCCGACCAGCGCGGACCCGACGTCGTCGCCGAACCGCAGCGTCGACGTGATCAGTTGCAGCGCCTCTTCGTAGATGCCGGTCTGCCGGACCGCTCCCCCGGTCGGTGCCGCCTGCCGTTCGTCGGCGGCCACGGCCGCGGCGAACTCCAGGGCGTCCACGTTCTCCTCGATGGTCGGGATCCGGTACGCCTCCACCGCGGTCTTCACGATCAGCCGCTCGGTGCCGCTGCGCACGGCGAGCCGCACGCTGTCCTCCAGCATCCGGTAGGCACCCACCGGTGTCCGCGGGAAGACACCCATGTACGTGTAGAGCACCACGTGCCAGTCGACGTCGTCGCCCAGCCACTGCGCGGCGAGCAGGCGCAGCGCCGCCAACGCCTCCAGGTCCTGTTCCGGGCTGGTCTGCTGCGCGTAGCTGACCGAGATGCTCCGCATGCCGTGCTCGCGGAAGAACATCCCCTCCAGCACGCTCAGTGCGATCAGCAGGCTCGGCGGGCACAACTGGCCCAGCATGCAGCCGCCGAAACTCTCCAGGTGCATCGTCTGCGGCCGGTCGGCCAGAATGCGGCAGCATTCGGCCCACGCCGCGGTGGCCTGCGGCAACGGCACGCGGCTGTAGGGCAGGCAGTACGAGACCGGGCCGCCCTCGGTGGCGTCCGCGCCGACGCGGGCCAGCGCGCCGAACAACTCCCTCGGGAGCGCGGAGCCGTGCCGGAACTGGACGGGGAAGTCGTCGTCGGCCACGCCCGTCAGCAGCCGGCGGGTCTCCTGCACGCCGTGGGCCACCACCGGGTATCCGTTGAGGTCGTCGCCCCGGTCCAGCGCCCGCCGGGCCGATTCGTGGTCGTTGACCCGGGTGTAGCTGTCGACGGTGACCGTACCGATGGAGGCTCCCCGCACGGCTCTCACCGCCTCCAGGCCGCGCCGCATGGTCGCCGTGTCGGCGAAGCCCATCCGGGGCTGCACCACCAGACCGCCCTGCTCGTGGCTGCGCCGGACGAAGCGGGAGAACCTGCCGTGCGCCGGGCTGAGCGGCAACGGCACGGTGGGCGCGGATCGCACAGGTACGCTGCCGCCCGATCCGCTGTTCATTTCATGCTCCCCGTCATTGCGAGTTCACGAGTGGGCCGGTTTTCCAACGCACCGAGAAAGGCATCGAATTCAGCGAGTCCGGCTTCCGCCTCGAATGCCGCATCGAATCCCGCCGCTACGAGTTCGCCACCGAAACGGGCGTTCTCGGATCCTCGGATACCGAGTTTCCCGCCGATGACAACCCGTAGATCAGCCAGTTCCGGATCGGCTCGGATCTGTGCGATGAGCCGGAGCCCGTCCAGGTGGCCGTGGCCGTTGACCGTGCTCACCACCAGGGCGTCAGGGCGGTTGCTCCGGCACTCGGCGATGATCACGTCGTCCGGGACGCACGCTCCGAGGTTGACCACCTCACCACCCCGCTCCTCCAGCAGCAACTGGAGGAAAACGAGGTTCCACATGTGGGCATCTGACGACACGCTGGTAACGACGAAACGCCTGGCGTGCGTCGTGGATATCTCGTCCATTACTTCCGTCCACAGGTCGGAGTTGCTGACGGGCTAAAACCTACGAGGCGGAACGATGCCCAGTCCATGACCCGCTGGGGAACGAAATCGATGCCCGCATCAAGACTCTCGATCCAGGCTGCCGGGAAAGCACGGCCGCCGGGCCCGAACCCGGGTCGGCCACGGCGTTTCCCGGCCACGGCGCGCGGGCGCGGTGGGCCGCACCTTACCCGGGGAGACGGCGCGCGGGACCGCTCCCGCTCGACGGAACCCGCGGGCACCCGGCGTCCGAAAGCCGCCGGGCGCCTGCCGGTCGCCCGCACCCGCCGGTCGCCCGCACCCGCCGGTCGCCCGCATCTGACGGGCCGTGCCGGGGCCGGTTCCCGGCCAGGTTCCAGGGCCTGCCCGGGACTCCGCCGGCGACCGCGGTGAACGGGGCCGTGCCGGGGGGCAGTTCCGGCGGGCGGGGCGCGCGCTCCTGAGTACGCGTGCTCAGGGGCGCGTACGGACCGTCAGGCCCGCGCCGGTGAACGGGGCGGTCCGAGCAGTACCGCGCAGGCGCCGGCGGTCAGCAGTCCGCCGGCGAGGAAGGTGTCGCGGACGTCCGCGTGCGGCAGGACCGGCCCGCCGAGCGCGGCGCCCGCCGCGATACCGGCGTTGTACGCACCCGAGTTGGCCGCGAGAGCGATGTCCGTGCGGCCGGGCGCGCACGCCGGCATCGCGTTCTGGGTGGTCATGAACACCGGACCGAGCGCACCGCCCATCAGCACCAGCCCCGGTGGCGGACAGGGTCCCGGCCGCCGGCACGGTCACGAACCGGCGGGTGTGGTGTCGGGGCCGGTCCCGTAGGCGGCGGGCTCCGTCTCCGGACGGGAGGTCGGCAGCGGTACGGCGATGGTCACCAGGGAGACGAGCCCCAGACCCGCCGGCCCGGCGACGGGCACCTGCCCGCCGGTCCGCTGCCCCAGCCAGGTCCCGGCGCGGCCGGCATCAGGGCGGCGAGCACCGCGGGTCCGTGCCGCGCGGGCCGGCGCGCCGTGGCTGTCCGGGGTCTCCCGGTCGGCGGTCGTCGTCCCTGCTCGGCGGCCCCGTCCATGGACGTACTCCACCGGGCTCGGCGTGCGCGCCGCAACCGAATTCGGACGGCGGGCGAGCGGTGCGCGCGGATGTCGGGCGAGTCCCCGCGAGGTACTGATTCCCGGCACCTGACGGCCGTCGCCGGACGAGGCGCACACCCGGCCGCCGCGCTGGCCGGGTACATCCGTCGGCGGTACGATTTCCGGAAGGCGTACGCGCCCGAACAACAGCGAAAAGGCAGCGGCTTCACCATGGAGGCGGGCCGCCCGGTTGCACGCCCCTGGGGCGACCTGCGGGATCGCGAAGGCCAGTGCGAACGGCACATCCACGACCGTCGCGGGCACGCTTCCTTCCAGCATCCACATTTTTCCCCGGGTCAGATTTCGACCAGACGTGCCGTTCCCGGACTTGCGGCGTCACAACCTCGGCGTCCGAGCAGCAATGGGACTCACATGGGCCGGCTCACCTTCGGTTACTCCATCTCGTACATTCCCCGCGCCACGCTGGTGAAGGCACTCGTCGGCGGAGTGACTCCGCTGGCGTCCCAGCAGGTCGGCGGCCATGAGTTGCTGCCCGCCGCAGTCCTCGCGGCCGGGCGGGCCGACCGAGGTCCACACTCCGCTCCCCGGCACCGGACGGGGGTGAGCCGCCGATGACACCCGGACCGCCGGCCGACGGCCTGTCCCTGATCGCCTCCCGCCACTGCAAGAGGGCCTTCCTGGACCGGGCGGTGCCCAGGGACGCCCTGGCGGAGGTCCTGCGCACCGCCGCCCACGCGCCGTCGAGCCGCAACACCCAGCTGTGGCAGGTGACGGTGGTGACCGGCGACAGCCTCACGGCGCTGGTGGACGCGCTGTGCGAGGCGTACGACCGCGGTGACCCGCCCCGTCCGGACTGCACCAGCCGGCCGCCGTCGCTCGACGACGCCGCCGAGCGCCGTGCCGAGCGAGCCGTGACGGGCGTGCTGCTGGCCAAGGGCCACGCCGTCCCGGACCGTGCGGCCGGCCGCGCGCACTTCCGGGACAACCTGCGCTTCTACGGGGCACCGGCCGCCCTGGTCTGCCATCTGCCCAAGAACGCGGTGTCCGGCACCTTCCTGGAGCTGGGCCTGTTCCTTCAGAACGTGATGCTGGCACTGGTGGCCAGGGGTCTCGCCAGTTGCCCGCAGTTCAGCGTCGCCGGCTACGGGGACGTGCTGCGCGCGCAGCTCGGCATCGGACCCGACCGGCTCGTCGTCTGCACCATGGCGGTCGGCTACGCGGACGAGACGGCCCAGGTCAATCGGTTCGTCCCGGGGCGGGCCGGGCTGGAGGAGTACGTCCAGTGGCGCGACTGAGCAGCGGACACGGTGCCGCCGCCGGGCGTCGGGCCCGGCTGGTCGCGGTGGCCGCCGAACCCGAGGACCTCACCCCGCACCGGCTGCGCGGCCTCGCCGGACTGGCGGACGAGCTGGAGATCCGCGCCGACCTGGTCGGCGACCCCGATCCCGCCCGGCTGCGCCGGCACTTCCCGGGGCCGCTGACCTACGCCCTGCGTTCCACGCGGCAGGGCGGACGCTCGGCCGCCGGCCCGGTCGCCCGGCGCACCCGGCTCCTGCGCGCGGCGGACCGCTACGACCTGGTGGACCTGGAGGCGATGGACGACGTGCAGCCGGAGCTGCTGGCGGCGATCCCCGCCCGGCAGCGGCGGATCTCCTGGCACGCGCCCGACCAGGCGGGGGGAGCCGGAGCCGGGCTGCCGGCGGCGGTGGGATCGCTCCGGAACCGGTTCGCCGCGATGGCCGCCGTACCGGCCGCCCTGTACCTCCTCGTGCCGCAGCCGGGCACCCAGTACGGATCGGCCGCGCCGCTGCTGCTCACCGGGCTCGCACGGACCGACGTCACGGCGTTCGCGTCCGGTCCGGCGGGCACCTGGACCCGGGTGCTGGCGCCGTGGCTGGGGGCGCCCGTCGTCTTCGGCCGGGCCGGTGCGCCGGGGGCGGACGGCATGCCGGACCTGGACCGGCTGCCGGCCGACTACGGGCTGCCCGCGCTGCCGCCGCTCAGCGGCCTGTACGGCATCGCCGGGCGCGCCCCGGGAGGCTCGCTGTCACCCCGGCTGCACAACGCGGCGCTGCGGGAGCTTCGGCTGCCCGCGCTCTACCTGCCCTTCCAGGTGGACCGGTTCTGCCCGTTCTGGCACTGGGGCGCGGGCTTCGGGTCGCTCGGCGGGCTGCCCCTGCGCGGGCTGACCGTGACCGCCCCGCACAAGGAGAGCGCCCTGGAGGTGGCCGACGTCGCCGACCCGGAGGCGCTGGGGTGCGGCGCGGCCAATCTGCTGTGGTTCGACGCCGGGCGCTGGCGGGCGGCCACCACCGACACCGTCGCCGCCCTGCGCACCCTCGCGCTGAGCGGAGCCGACCCGAGCGGCCGCAGCGCCGCCGTCGTCGGCTGCGGCGGGGCCGGCCGGGCCGTCGCGTGGGCGCTCAGCCGGGCCGGGGCCAGGGTGACCCTGGTCAACCGGGGGATCGCCCACGGCCGGGAGGCCGCCGCGCGACTCGGGCTCGGCCATGTGCCGCTGTCCCGGTTCTCCCCGGCGGGATACGACCTGCTCGCGCACGCCACGCCGCTGGTGGAACGGGAGCCGTTCCCGGTGGCCGCCGCCGACCGGGACGCGGTGGTGCTGGAGATGGCCTACCGCGACCCGCCGACCGCGCTCACCCGCGCCATCCGTGCCCGCGGGCTGAGGGGCATCGACGGCTGGGAGATCCTGTCCGTCGAAGTGCGCGAGCAGTTCCGGCTGATGACCGGCCACGCGATGCCGCAGACGGCGCCCCTGCGTGCCCTCGGCTCCGACCCGGACGGACGGTCCGGCACCCGCGCCCGCACCGCGTCAAGGGAACCGGCTCCGGCACATCGCACCAGGTGGGAGGCGCCATGACGACCCGTTCGACGTCCTGGTCCGGACCGTCCGCGTCCGGACCGCCCGGCGCACCCGACGCCTCGGCGCTGCTGGGCGAGTGGGTCAACACCGATCCGCACACCGCCGAGGGCGCCCGCCTGCTGCACGTGACGCGACGCGCGGACGGCGTGTTCGTGCGGGCGTTCGGCGCCGGCGGGCCGGGGCCACGGGACTGGGGCGAGGCACCCGCGGTCCTGTACACCCCGCCGGGCGCACCGTCGGCCGCCTGGTCGTTCTCGGTGGTCTACGACGTGGGCACCGCGCGCATCGCCGTCTGCGCCTACCACAAGACGGGCATTCTGGTGACCACCACCGCCACCGTCCTCAGCGGCGGCGGGGGCGCGGACCACTGGGCCCGTTCGTTCTTCCACCGGGCCGGGAGGCGGGCATGACGGTGCACGCGGTCGATCCGTCACCGCTGGCGGGCCGCTGGGTCAACTTCGACACCGCCGCCCTCGGCCTCGATCTGGTCGAGGCCGTGGCCGACGGCGACCGGCTCCTGCTGCGGATCACCGAGCGGGGCGATCCGCGGCCCGCGCCGGACGCGCCCGGCCCGCCCGCGGCCCCCGTCTCCGGCGCCACCCTGCCCGCGGTCCCGCTGGCCGACGACGTCGACACCGCGGAGGCCGTGGCGTTCCTCGCCGAGGGCCGGCTCGGCGACCGGCGGGTCGTCCTCGTCGGCTACGTCAACCGGGGACTGCTGACCATCGACGTCCACACCGTCCACCCCACCGCTGCGCGGACACCGAACGTGATGTACCGCGCCCACTTCTACCGCCGGGAAGGGGCCACACCCGTATGACCGACGACCCACGCCGCGCCACCGGACCGGCCCGCGGTCCGACGGCCGACGACGACCAGGGGGCGCTCGGCACCGTGGCGAAGCTCGCCGCGGAGAAGTTCGCCCCGCGCGCCGCGGACTACGACCGCGAGGCCGTCTTCCCCGCCGAGGACTTCGACGATCTGTTCGCCTGCGGAGTACTGGGCGTCACCGTGCCGCGGGAGTACGGGGGTCTGGGCTACGGGCCCCAGCAGCGCGACACCCTGCCCCTGTGGGAGATGACCACCATGCTGGCCAGGGCCGATCTGTCGCTGGCCCGCTGCTGGGAGGGGCACGCCAACTCGCTCGTCCTCATCGACGCGCTGGCCGCCCCGGAGCAGAAGCGCCGCTGGTTCTCCGGTGTGGTGGAACAGGGGGAGAAATGGGTCGCCTGGAGCGGCGAACCCCAGGCCCCGAAGCCGGGCGAGAACGTACGCTTCGGCACCGCGCTGACCCCTGTCGAGGGTGGCTGGATCCTCCGCGGCAGCAAGGCGTTCGCGACCGGCGCCACCGGAGCGCAGTGGGCGATCCTGCTCGTCGATCCGGACGGCCCGGGCGGGGCCCGCGGCACCCGAGAGGTCCGCGGGCGGCTCCTGCTGCTCGCCTGCGACCTGTCCGACCCGACCGTGACCGTGGACACCTCGTGGTGGGACCCCGTCGGCATGCGTGCCACGGTCAGCCATGTGGTGCGCTTCCACGACACGTTCATCCCGCGCGACCAGTTGGTCGGCGCCCCCGGCGGCTACTTCGACGGCCAGTGGCAGACCGCCTTCGTCCCCCATTACGCGGCCAGTTTCCTCGGCGGCGCGCTCGCCGCGTACGAGTACGGGCTGGCGTATCTGAAGCGGCAGGGCAAGGGCGGCGACCCCTATGTGCAACTGCGGGTGGGCAGCATGGCGGTCAACGTCGACACCGCCCGGCTCTGGCTGCGCCATGTCGCCGGTCTGTGGGACGAGGGCAGGCTCGACGAGGCCCGGATCGCCGGGGACAGGGCCTGGCAGGTGATCGCCCGGCTGGCCGAGGAGACGGTGCACCACGTCATCGACGCGTGCGGCGCCCGCAGCCTGATCCGTCCCAGCCCGGTGGAGCGGGTCCTGCGCGATCTGACGCTGTACAAGCTCCACGACAACGCCGATCACGTGCTGGCCACCGTGGGCCGGGCCGTCCTCGGCGAGGAGTACGACCCGTTCTTCCACCGGCTGTGAACCTCGGCCCGTGCCCGCCGTCCCGGAC
>NZ_JBHJUV010000025.1:83163-131921 GCF_042268025.1 Streptomyces sp. NPDC056161 | reverse complement strand
GGGGCCATACGGCCCAGCCCGGCGGGAACGGGCCCGTCCGGCGATCGAGGACGGGCCGTTCAGGCCGATGCGGGTGAAGGGGGGACAGACCCCCCGAGGACGGTCACCGCGGCGGCCGGCGTCACCTCTGGGAAGGTCACCTCTGGGAAAAGGTCACCGCTTCGACTTCGCGGCCTTCGGCGTCACCAGACGCGAACCGCTCCAGTCCTTGCCCACGCTGACGCTCTTGGACGCAGACAGACCTGCGGTCGTCGCGGCCTCCGAGATGTCGCTCGGCTCCACGTAGCCGTCACGCCCGGTCTTCGGGGTCAGCAGCAGGATCGAACCGCCCTCTTCGATGTACGTGGTGGCGTCCACCAGCACATCCGTCAGGTCGCCGTCCTCGTCGCGGAACCACAGCACCACGGCATCGGCCACGTCGTCGTAGTCCTCGTCGACGAGCTCGCTGCCGATCGTGTCCTCGATGGCCTCACGAAGCTCCTGTTCGGCGTCTTCGTCGTAGCCGATCTCCTGGACCACCTGTCCGGGCTGGAACCCCAGCCGGGCGGCAGGGTTCGTCCGCTCCTCCGCGTGGTCCGCGGTCGCGCTCACGGGTTGCCTCCTGATCATGTTTCGATGAATAACTCAGCCACGCGCGTGCGCGAAGCATTGGCCGTAGTCCACACGGGCGGGGCGGATCGCGCAAGTACCCGGCCCTCCAGACCGTCGAAACGGTGACGATCCCGGCCGTGTCGTCGCAACTCCTGGCACCGTATCGCGCGCCTGGCGGCCACACACCACACCCTATTGCCCGATTTGCCCCGTTCGAAATCCTCCGCGTATACGTCTATCGAACAACTTTGTCAGCAACGATACGCCCTGGGCGTATCGCCGCGTTTCGAGTGGAGAGCCCGTAACGCGAGGTGGGAGGGGTCGCACGGGGCGCCCCGTCGCCGCACGGCAGAGATGACGTACGTCGCCCCGAGGTACACGATGGGGAGCGACACAGAGACACGCAAAGAGACCCAGAGAGACCCAGAGAGACCCAGAGAAAGCAGCGAAAGCGGAAAAACAGCCCTCTGACAGGTAAGGAACAGCGTGGCTTCCGGATCCGATCGCAATCCGATCATCATTGGCGGCCTGCCGAGTCAGGTTCCTGACTTCGACCCCGAGGAAACCCAGGAGTGGCTCGACTCCCTGGACGCCGCCGTCGACCAGCGCGGCCGTGAGCGGGCCCGCTACCTGATGCTCCGCCTGATCGAGCGGGCCCGCGAGAAGCGGGTGGCCGTGCCCGAGATGCGCAGCACGGACTACGTCAACACCATCGCGACCAAGGACGAGCCGTTCTTCCCGGGCAACGAGGAGATCGAGCGCAAGATCCTCAACGCGACCCGCTGGAACGCGGCCGTGATGGTCTCGCGCGCCCAGCGCCCCGGTATCGGCGTCGGCGGCCACATCGCCACCTTCGCCTCCTCCGCCTCCCTGTACGACGTGGGCTTCAACCACTTCTTCCGCGGCAAGGACGACGGCAGCGGCGGTGACCAGGTCTTCTTCCAGGGCCACGCCTCTCCTGGCATCTACGCGCGCGCGTACCTGCTCGACCGGCTCACCGACGCCCAGCTCGACGGTTTCCGCCAGGAGAAGTCGAGGTACCCCGACGGGCTGTCCAGCTATCCGCACCCGCGCTCCATGCCGGACTTCTGGGAGTTCCCCACGGTCTCCATGGGACTCGGCCCGCTCGCCGCGATCTTCCAGGCCCGGATGAACCGCTACATGCAGGCCCGCGGCATCGCGGACACCTCCGGGTCGCACGTGTGGGCGTTCCTCGGCGACGGCGAGATGGACGAGCCGGAGTCACTGGGCCAGCTGACCATCGCGGCCCGCGAGAGCCTGGACAACCTGACCTTCGTGGTGAACTGCAACCTCCAGCGGCTGGACGGGCCGGTGCGCGGCAACGGCAAGATCATCCAGGAGCTGGAGTCGGTCTTCCGGGGCGCCGGCTGGAACGTGATCAAGCTGGTCTGGGACCGCACCTGGGACCCGCTGCTCGCCCAGGACCGGGACGGTGTGCTGGTCAACAGGATGAACACCACGCCGGACGGCCAGTTCCAGACGTACGCCACCGAGTCCGGCGACTACATCCGGCGGCACTTCTTCGGCGACGACCACCGGCTGCGCGCGATGGTCGAGCACATGACCGACGACCAGATCCTGCACCTGGGGCGGGGCGGTCACGACCACCGGAAGATCTTCGCGGCGTTCTCCGCGGCCAAGGCGCACAAGGGCCAGCCGACGGTGATCCTCGCCAAGACCATCAAGGGCTGGACGCTGGGCCCGAACTTCGAGGGCCGCAACGCCACCCACCAGATGAAGAAGCTCACGGTCGACGACCTGAAGCACTTCCGCGACCGGCTGCACCTGCCGATCTCCGACAAGGAGCTGGAGTCCGGCCCGCCGCCGTACTACCACCCGGGCCGGGACTCGGCGGAGATGCAGTACATGCACGACCGGCGCAAGGGTCTCGGCGGCTACGTCCCGACCCGCGTCGTACGCTCCCGGCCGCTCGCGCTGCCCGACGACAAGACGTACGCGACCGTGAAGAAGGGCACCGGCCAGCAGTCCATCGCCACGACCATGGCGTTCGTACGACTGCTGAAGGACCTCATGCGGGACAAGGAGATCGGCCGCCGGTTCGTGCTGATCGCGCCGGACGAGTACCGTACGTTCGGCATGGACTCCTTCTTCCCGAGCGCGAAGATCTACAACCCGCTCGGCCAGCAGTACGAGTCGGTGGACCGGGACCTGCTGCTCGCCTACAAGGAGTCGCCGACCGGCCAGATGCTGCACGACGGCATCTCGGAGGCGGGCTGCACGGCGTCGCTGATCGCGGCGGGCTCGGCCTACGCGACCCACGGCGAGCCGCTGATCCCGGTCTACGTCTTCTACTCGATGTTCGGTTTCCAGCGCACCGGTGACCAGTTCTGGCAGATGGCCGACCAGCTGGCGCGCGGTTTTGTGCTGGGCGCGACCGCCGGGCGTACGACTCTGACCGGTGAGGGGCTCCAGCACGCGGACGGGCACTCCCAGCTGCTCGCGTCGACCAACCCGGCGTGCGTCGCCTACGACCCGGCGTACGGGTACGAGATCGCGCACATCGTGCAGGACGGGCTGCGCCGGATGTACGGCGGTGACGCCGAGCACCCGCACGGCGAGGACGTCTTCTACTACCTCACGGTCTACAACGAGCCCATCCAGCACCCGGCCGAACCGGCGGACGTGGACGTCGAGGGCATCCTCAAGGGCATCCACCGGCTCGGCGAGGGCACCTCGGGCTCGATCCCGGCGCAGATCATGGCCTCCGGTGTCGCGGTGCCGTGGGCGCTTGAGGCGCAGCGGCTGCTCGGCGAGGAGTGGAACGTGCGGGCGGACGTCTGGTCGGCGACCTCCTGGAGCGAGCTGCGGCGGGAGGCCGTGGCGTGCGAGGAGCACAACCTGCTGCATCCGGAGGAGGAGCAGCGCACTCCGTACGTCACCCGGAAACTGGGCGGGGCCGAGGGGCCGTTCGTGGCCGTGTCCGACTGGATGCGGGCGGTGCCGGACCAGATCGCGCGGTGGGTGCCCGGGACCTACCAGTCCCTGGGCGCGGACGGCTTCGGGTTCGCCGACACCCGGGGGGCGGCGCGGCGGTTCTTCCACATCGACGCGCAGTCGGTCGTGGTGGCGGTGCTGACGGAGTTGGCGCGGGAGGGCAAGGTCGATCGTTCGGTGCTGAAGCAGGCGGTTGATCGGTATCGGCTGTTGGAGGTCTCGCCGTAGGCCCCTCCGGCGGTTGGGCGGTGTTACGGCCTCGGCCCGGCTGGGGTGGAGGTTTTTGCGCAGTTCCCCGCGCCCCTGAGCGCGCGTGGCGGGCCGGGAACGGCCGGCTTGCGGCTGCGGCGCCGCGGGGGTCGTTCGCGCAGTTCCCCGCGCCCCTGAGCGCGCGTGGCGGTCCGGGAACGGCCGGCTTGCGGCTGCGGCGCCGCCGGGGGCCGGTCGCGCAGTTCCCCGCGCCCCTGAGCGCGCGTGGCGGGCCGGGAACGACCGGCTTGCGGCTGCGGCTGGGTGGGGGCCGGTCGCGCAGTTCCCCGCGCCCCTGGGGGGTGGCGAGCCACGAAAGGCCGGCTTGCCGCCTCGGCAGCGCGGGGGCTGAGCGCGCAGTTCCCCGCGCCCCCGACGGGCGTGGCGGGCCGGGAACGACCGGCTTGCGGGCGCGGCGCCGCGGGGGCCGGTCGCGCAGTTCCCCGCGCCCCTGACGGGGGCGCGGGTGGGGTGGGGGTGAAGGGTCGCCGCGGGCGGTCGTGCCGCTTTTAGGGGCGCGGGGAACTGCGCGAACGACCCCCACCCAGCCGCAGCCGGAAAACAACCCTCACAGATCACCGAGCAGGCTCCATAAGGGGCGCGGGGAACTGCGCGACCAGCCCCCACTCGGCCGCAGCCGGACGGCAACCGTCACAGATCACCGTGCAGCCCCCGGCACGGGAGCAACGCGCTGCCCCCCTCCAGCAGCGCGCCGCGCCCCCGTCGTCCCCCTATGCCCTGCGGAGGACTTGACCCACTGTGACCCGGGGCGCGCGTCAGGGCGAGGGATCTTCCGGGGAGTCACCCTGATAGGCGAACTCCCCGGAATCCGGTGTGCCGGACGGGTGGGCGCGGGCTCAGATGTGCCCCATGCCCGCACCCGCCTCCGCGTTCTCGCCGCGCTTGGTCAGCAGCGCCACCAGGACGGCGACGACCGCGACGCCCGCGGCCACGAAACACGCCAGGCTCATGCCGGAGATGAACGTGTCGTGCGCAACGGTGGTGATCTTCGAGGCGATGGCCCCGGGCGTGCCCTTCGCCACCGGCGCCACACCCACCTGCACCGCTTCGGACGCCTGCGCGAGCTGCGCCGACGTGAGCTTCGGCAGCCCCGCCCGCGTCCAGTTGCCCGCCAGGTCGCTGTCGACCTTGGACGCCATCACGGCGCCCAGCACCGCCGTACCGAGGCTGCCGCCGATCTGCATCGCGGCCTGCTGGAGCCCGCCGGCCACGCCGGACAGCTCCATCGGGGCATTGCCGACGATGACCTCGGTGGCGCCGACCATGACCGGGGCGAGGCCGAGGCCCAGCAGCGCGAACCAGAGCGACATCGCACCGCTGCCGGTGCCCGTGTCCAACGTCGACATGCCGTACATCGCGATGGCCGTGAGCGCCATGCCGCCCGCGAGCGGGACCCGGGGGCCCAGCTTGGTGATCATGGCGCCCGCCAGCGGGGAGCCGACGATCATCATGCCGGTGAGCGGGAGCAGGTGCAGACCGGCGTCGATCGGGCTCATGCCGTGCACGTTCTGGAGGTAGAACGTGACGAAGAACAGGCCGCCCATGAAGGCGATGGCCATGAGGACCATCAGCACCACACCGGCCGACAGCGCCACGGACCGGAACAGGCCGAGCGGGATCAGCGGCTCCTTGACCTTCGTCTCCCAGACGGAGAAGGCGACGAAGAGGAGGATCGAGCCGACGAGGAAACCCCACGTCTTGCCGTCGCCCCAGCCCCACGCCGGCGCCTTGATGAGCGCCCAGACGAGGCAGAACATCGCGACGGACAGCAGCGCGATGCCGGGGATGTCGAAGGAGCGCGGGGCGTTGTCGGCACGGTGGTCCCGGAGGATCAGCAGGCCGAGGACCAGCGCCAGGACGCCGACGGGCACGTTGATGAAGAACACCGACTGCCAGTTGACGTGCTCGACCAGGACGCCGCCGAGGATCGGGCCGCCCGCGGTGGAGGCACCGATGACCATGCCCCAGATGCCGATGGCCATGTTGAGCTTCTCGGCCGGGAAGGTGGCCCGCAGCAGGCCGAGCGCGGCCGGCATCAGCAGCGCGCCGAACAGGCCCTGGAAGACGCGGAAGGTGACGACCAGTCCGATGCTGTCGGACAGGCCGATGGCGCCGGACGCGGCCGCGAAGCCGACGACGCCGATCAGGAAGGTCTGCCGGTGACCGAACCGGTCGCCGAGCTTGCCCGCGGTGATCAGGGAGACCGCGAGGGCGAGGAAGTAACCGTTGGTGATCCACTGGACCTGGGCGAAAGTCGCGCCGAGGTCCTTCTGGATGGCGGGGTTGGCGATGGCCACGATGGTGCCGTCGAGGGCCACCATCATGACCCCTACGGCGACGGTGATGAGCGTGAACCACGGGTGGCCGCGCAGGCCGGTGGCCGAAGCCGGGACGGACGGGTCGGTCGCAAGCCCGTCCGCTCTGCCCTCCGACCCCGTCGCGTCGATGGTGGTCTGACTAGTCATACCTTCGAGGCTAATGACAGCCTCTGACAATTGACAAACCAAATCACTAGCCGGTAACTGTCACGCCCATCACATATAGCTTGAACTGCAAGAACAGTTCGCTCAACCGGTGGAGGCCAGTCGTGGAGACGCTGCGCGAGCGCAAGAAGCGCCGTACCCGGGACGCGCTGCTGCACGTCGCCCTCGACCTCTTCACCGCGCAGGGGTACGAGCAGACGACCGTCGACGAGATCGCCGACGCCGTAGAGGTGTCGCAGCGCACCTTCTTCCGCTACTTCCCCGGAAAGGAGGAGGCCGCCTTCGCCGTCCAGGCGATGGCCGAGGCCCATTTCATCCAGGCCGTACGGGAACGTCCGCCGCACGAGCCCCCGCTGGAGGCGCTGCGCCAGGCCATGCTGGAGGGCTGGGACACCGTGCACGAGGCCATCGACTTCGTCGTCCCGGTCGAGACGTATCTGCGCATGTTCCGGGTGATCGAGTCGACGCCCGCGCTGCTCGCCGCCCATCTGCGCCGCTCGGTGGAGACGGAGGACACGCTGGCCCGGCTGCTCGCCGAGCGGGAGGGCGTGGACGTCGACACGGACCCGCGGCCGCGCCTCCTGGTGGCCGTGTTCGGCGCGGTCATGCGGTTGACGGGGCGCGTCTGGTCGATGGGCGACGACTTCAGCGTTGCGGCGATGCGCGACCTGACCAGGTGGTACCTCGATCAGGTGGGACCGGAACTGATCGGGAGCTGGCGGCAGGGCTGAGGCCGCCGCCGTTCAGGGGACGCCACCGACGGAAACCGCTCCACCGGACGCCGCGCCGGATCTCGACCGCCCACCGCACCGGGCGACATCGCACCAGGTGACGACGCCCCGGAACCAGGTCACCGGCGTGTCCACCGGATCGGCCCCCACCGTGTCCGCCGAATGGTGAGACCTGTCACTTGGTTACCGCGAGACCCTCTCGTTCTCCTAGTGTGTCCTCCCAGTGACTTCCTTCGACACCTCCCCGCAACTCAACGTCTGGCGCGCGCTGCTCGCGCTGGCCGTCGTGTTCGTGATGCTCGCGACCACCGGCTGGACCGCCCTGCGCAGTCACCGGGAGGCGAGCGCCCTACAGGTCTCCCTCTCGGCCTGGGAGCACGGCAGCCTGCACGGCCACCGGCTGCCCGACCCGAACGCGGCCCCCGCCGTGCTCACCCGGTTCTTCGCCTCGCTCGGCACGCAGGAGCGCACCCACCTGGCGCACCGCTACCCGCTCGCGGTCGGCAACATGAACGGCGCCCCGGTCGACCTGCGCTACCGCGCCAACCACATCGCCCTCGACCAGGCGCGCAAGGTCGAGAAGAAACGCATGCACGACAGCAGGCTCACGCCCGACGGGCAGCAGCAGGCGGGCCGCCGCATGCACCGCTACGAGGCGCTGATGGCCAAGGGCCGGCACATCCTCGCCTTCGACCCCGCGGGCTCGGGCCGGATCGCCGAGGTGTTCGGCAACCTGCGGACGGCCCAGCGGATCTCGGTCGTCGTCCCCGGTGTCGACACCGACGTGCTCACCTTCCAGAAGACGTACAGCCCGTACTCGGCGCCGGTCGGCATGGCCAAGGCCCTGTACGCGGCGGAGCGTGCGCAGAGCCCCGCCACCCGTACGGCCGTGATCGCCTGGGCCGACTACACCGCGCCGGACGGCCTCGGCGTCGACGCGGCCACCGCGATGCGCGCCGAGGACGGCGCCGTCCGGCTGAACGCGCTGCTGCGGGCGCTGCCCGGCGCCGCCCCGGTGGCGCTGTTCTGCCACAGCTACGGCTCCGTGGTCTGCGGGGTGGCCGCGCACGGCATGCCGCGCCGGGTGACCGACCTGGCGGTGGCGGGCAGCCCGGGAATGCGGGTCGCGAACGCCGCGCACCTGGGCACGAGCGCCCGGGTGTGGTCGATGCGGGACGCCGGCGACTGGATCCAGGACGTGCCGTATCTGGAGGTCGGCGGGCTGGGGCACGGGGCCGATCCGGTCTCCGCCGCGTTCGGCGCGCGGGTGCTGTCGGCGTGGGACGCCGAGGGGCACAGCGGCTATTTCGAACCGGGCACGGACAGCCTGCGCAACTTCGCGGACGTCGGGGTCGGCGCATACCGCTCGGTGACGTGCGCCCGCAGTGACGCCGGGTGCCGGGCGGATTTGTCCGGCACGTCGAAGGTCGAACGCGCGTAGAAGTGCAGGAAGTGCGGTCTGCTCGGGTAGCGACGGAAAGACCTCGCGCCGCATACGATGAGCCGCATGGGTGACGTACTGGCCGGATTTCATGCCACCTGGGAGTTCGACTCCGACTCCGTGCTCATCCGTTACGAACGGGGGATTCGAACACCCAAGCTGTTCCAGGTGCTCGGTGAACGGCGGGTCCCCGTGTCCGCGCTCGCGGGGGTGACGCTCTCCCCGGGCCGGCGCGGCTCGGTCGTGCTGCGCGCCCGGCCCCGGCCCGGCGCCGACCCGCTCGTGGAGGCGGCGGCCGGACAGCTCAAGGAGCACAGCGACCCGTACCGGCTGGTGGTGCCCGCGGAGCGGGCCCGGCTCGCCGAGGAGTACGCGGGTGACCTGCGCCCGCGGCTCACCGAGACCGGCCCGGCCGAACACCATCTGGTGGACGCGCCCGAGGCACCCCTGCACTTCAAGGCGTACGACGGGAAGGCGAGCTTCGACGGGACATCGGTGCACTTCCGCTGGTCCCGGACGGGCGCGTCCTCGGCGAAGTGGAAGGCCGGCGACCAGAGCTTCCGGATCGCCGATCTCGGCGGCGTCGAGTGGCACTCGCCCGAGGCGTTCGAGGGGCACCTGCGGCTGCTGCACCGCTCCCCCGCCGCCGACGGGTCCGCCCGGCCCGACCAGGATCCTGCGACGGTCGTCTTCGGCCGCGGCTACGGGCCCGTCCACGAGTCGCTGCCCTTCGCCGCGGCGGTGCTGGCCGCGGTGCGGGCGCGCGGCCCGGTGGCGGCCGTGCCCGCGGCCGTGCCCACGGGTCCGTCGCGCCGCCGTGATCCCGCCGACATCGCCGAGCGGATCAGGCACCTGGGGGAACTGCACCTGGCCGGTCTCGTGACGGACGAGGAGTTCTCCCTGAAGAAGGCCGAGCTGCTGGCGGAGCTGTAGCCGCCGGGGTCAGCCGCGGGCCCGCGACCGCTCGAAGTCCCGCCCGGCCTCCGCGTAGAAGCCGATCTTGTGGTCGAGCACGCCCAGGGTGTCCTGGAGCTCGGCGATGCGGGAGAGCACGTCGCGGCGGGTGGCCTCCAGCAGTTCGTGGCGTTCCAGGTAGGTGTGGTCGCCCTCGCGCACCAGTTCCGCGTACCGGACCATGTCCGCCACCGGCATGCCGGTCAGCCGCAGCTTGGTGACGAGGTCGAGCCAGTCCAGGTCGCGGTTGGTGTAGCGGCGCTGCCCGGTGTGCGAACGGTCGATGTGCGACATCAGGCCGATCCGCTCGTACCAGCGCAGGGTGTGGGCGGTCAGACCGGTGAAGGCGACGACCTCGCTGATCGTGTAGCTGTCCTTGCCGTCGGGGCGCGGGTGCCGCCGGGGCGGGGCGGAGCAGATGTCGGTGCGGGTGCGGGCTTGCTCGGTGGCCGCTGGCGTGGTCTGCATCACCGTCATGCTCCCCACGCTATGACGTTGGAGCACACTCGAAGCAAGCGGGCCGGGTAAGAAATCGACGGGACGTGCGGGACGCGCGGTGACTAGCGTTCCGTACATGATTCTTGTACGCCGTGCGACGCCCGAGGACGCACAGGAAGTGCTGCGCCTGCGCCAGATCATGATCGACTCGATGTTCGGGGCCGACCGGTCCACGGCCTGGCACGGGGAGTCCCTGCCGACCCTGCGGACCCGGCTCTCCGAGGCCGACGGCGAGTTCGCCGCGTTCGTCGTGGACCACCCCGAGGAGCCGCGGACGCTGGCCGCGCTGGTGGCGGGCACGATCGAGTACCGGATCGGCCGGACCCGCAATCCGCTCGGCACCGTCGGCTTCGTCTTCAGCGTCGCCACCGACCCCGGCACCCGTCGCCGCGGGTACGCGCGCGCGTGCATGGGCGAACTGCTGGAGTGGTTCCGCGCGCACGGCGTCGCCCAGGTCCAGCTCACCTCCTCCGCGGAGGCCCGTCCGCTCTACGACTCCCTGGGCTTCCGGCCCAAGCCGGACCCCCTGCTGGAACTGAAACTGTGACGTCCTAGGCTCGGCCGCATGGCGTTGGAGAGTCTTGCGTTGATCGACAGCTGGCCGGTACCGGCCGCCGCGGCGGGCGTCGTACGGGCCGACGGTGCGGTGCTCGGGACCCGGGGTCCGGTCGGCCGGCGCTTCCCGCTGGCCTCGGTCACCAAGCCGCTCGCGGCGTACGCGGCGCTCGTCGCGTACGAGGAGGGGGCGATCGAACTCGACGAACCGGCGGGGCCGCCCGGTTCGACCGTCCGTCATCTGCTCGCCCACACCTCCGGGCTGGCCTTCGACGAGCACCGGGTGACCGCCCCGCCCGGACAGCGGCGGCTGTACTCCAACGCCGGCTTCGAGCAGCTCGGCGACCACATCGCCGAGGCCGCCGACATCCCGTTCGGCGAATATCTGCGGCAGGCCGTGCTGGAGCCGCTGGGCATGGCGGACACGTCGCTCGCCGGCTCGCCCGCGAAGGACGGGGTGTCGACGGTGACGGACCTGCTGCGGTTCGCGGCGGAGGTGCAGGCGCCCCGGCTGCTCGATCCGCGTACGGTCGCGGAGGCGATGACCGTGCAGTACCCGGGCACCAAGGGCGTCCTGCCGGGATACGGGCACCAGAACCCCAACGACTGGGGGCTGGGCTTCGAGATCCGGGCCGCCAAGGCGCCGCACTGGACGGGCGGTTCGTCCTCCCCGCGCACCTTCGGGCACTTCGGGCAGTCCGGTACGTTCCTGTGGATCGACCCGGACGCCGGCGCGGCGGGCGTCGCCCTGACCGACCGGGCGTTCGGCCCCTGGGCCGTCGAGGCGTGGCCGGTGTTCACGGACGCGGTGCTCGCGGAGCTGCGCGGCTGAGGCCCTCGGCGGCCGGGCGGGGCCCCGCTACGGTCCCATCTCCCACAGCAGCAGCTCCGCCGCGGTCTCAGCGACAGCCTCCACATCCCGGGCGTCGGTGATCCGCGCCGAGTCCCCCGGGCCCAGCGGCTCCCCGGCCAGCCGCAGTTCGCCGCGCACCAGGTGCGCGTACACGCGGGCGGCGTCCGGTACGGCCGTCCGCTCCCCGGGCCGCAACCGCCGTACGTGCAGCATCGCGCGGGCCTCGGGGAGGGCGTACGGGGTGGAGTCGGCGATGCCCCGGACGATCTCGTAGCCGGGGGTGCCGCCGGGGTGCAGTGGGGCCAGCCACATCTGCACGAAGGTCAGCGGCACCGGACCGTCGTTGCGCTCGACATGACGGACCCCGGCAGCCGAGCTGAGGCGCTGCACGTCGCCCGGGGCCACCACGGTCTGTCGGCCCGTCGAGTCACGGTGGGTCAGTTCGCCCTCGACGACCCAGGTGACGATCTCGGTGTGGCTGTGCGGATGCTCGTCGAACCCGGCGCCGGGGGCGAGCCGTTCCTCGTTGCAGGCGATGACGGCGCCGAAGCGGAGGTTGTCGGGGTCGTAGTGCGGCCCGAAGGAAAAGGCGTGCCGGGAGACGATCCCGGCCTCCGGCTCCCCTCCCGGATACCGCTCACCGGCGCGCCTGACGTCCATCACACCCACCACGGTAGCCCCGCGAACCCCCTGCCGAAACGCGCCCGGCAGCACCCCCGACAGGGGCCGGGGAGCGCGGGGAACCGCACAGCCTCCCCCCACCGCCCAGCTGCGCCCGACCGCACCCCGCGAACCGCGACAGGGACCCCGGGAACTACGCAAAACACCCTCATGCTCCTACACCGGACCACACACCCAAAACTCCCGAACCGGCTCCGCGAGGAACTACGCAAATACCCATGCTCCGGGCGAACAGCCCACCCCCTGCCGCCCGCTCCCCCGAATGAGGCAGTCTTGTCCCGTGCCCGAACCCGAATCCCACAAGCCCGACACCGCGCCCGGCGTCCACCCGCACTCCGCGACCCTGCGGCGGCTGGAGAAGTCGTCCGGCTCCCTCGCCGCCCAGGCCATCGCGCGCATGGACGAGACACTGCCGTGGTACCGGGCCATGCCCCCGGAGAACCGTTCCTGGATCGGGCTCGTGGCCCAGGCCGGCATCGCCGCGTTCACCGAGTGGTTCCGGCACCCGGACGCCCCGCAGGCCATCTCGACCGACGTCTTCGGCACGGCGCCGCGCGAACTGACCCGGGCCATCACCCTGCGCCAGACCGTCGAGATGGTGCGCACCACCATCGAGGTGATGGAGTCGGCCATCGAAGAGGTGGCCGCACCCGGCGACGAGAACGTGCTGCGCGAGGCACTGCTCGTCTACGCCCGCGAGATCGCCTTCGCCACCGCCCAGGTGTACGCCCAGGCCGCCGAGGCACGCGGCGCCTGGGACGCGCGGCTCGAATCCCTGGTGGTCAACGCGGTGCTCAGCGGGGAGGCCGACGAGGGCGCCGTCAGCCGCGCCGCCGCGCTCGGCTGGAACTCGCCCGACCATGTGTGCGTCGTCCTCGGGACCGCGCCCGACGGGGACAGTGAACTGACCGTCGAAGCCATCCGGCGGGCCGCCCGGCACGCCAAGCTCCAGGTGCTCACCGGGGTGCTCGGGGACCGGCTGGTCGTCGTGGCCGGCGGCAGCGACAACCCGTTGGCCGTCGCCAAGTCGCTGATCGGGCCGTTCGCCGCGGGTCCCGTCGTGGCGGGCCCGGTGGTGTCCGACCTACAGGCCGCGACCCGGTCGGCACAGGCCGCCGCCGCCGGCCTTAAGGCGTGTTCCGCCTGGCAGGACGCGCCGCGGCCGGTCCTGGCGGACGATTTGCTTCCGGAACGCGCCATCGCGGGTGACCCGGGCGCCCGTGAGCAATTGGTGGAGGAGATCTACAGACCTCTGGAAGAGGCCGGTTCGGCCCTGCTGGAGACCTTGAGTGTGTACCTGGAACAGGCGAGCAGTCTGGAGGGGGCCGCCCGGATGCTGTTCGTTCACCCGAACACCGTGCGCTACCGGCTTCGACGTGTGACTGACGTCACCGGATGGTCACCATCCGATGTACGATCCGCGTTCACCCTGCGGATCGCGCTGATCCTGGGGCGCCTGGCCGTCGGAGATACCCAGCTCTAGCCTTTTGTGAGAGACCCACAAAACCCCCTCGTGTTCTTCGTCCCTGTCCTCACGGGCGGCCCCGGCCGTCCCCAAGAGAGAGTGTGAGAGTGCTCGTACTCGTCGCTCCCGGCCAGGGCGCCCAGACGCCCGGCTTCCTGACTCCCTGGCTCGACCTCCCCGGTGCCGCGGACCGCGTCGCCGCGTGGTCCGACGCCATCGGCCTGGACCTGCTCCGCTACGGCACCCAGGCCGACGCGGACGCCATCCGCGACACCGCGGTGGCCCAGCCGCTGCTGGTCGCCGCGGGGATCCTGTCCGCCACGGCACTGGGTGACAGCTCGCCCGGCGCCGTCGCCGGGCACAGCGTCGGCGAGATCACGGCCGCCGTGTTCGCCGGTGTGCTGAGCGAGGACGCCGCGCTGAACCTGGTGCGCACGCGCGGCCTGGCGATGGCGGAGGCCGCGACGGTCACCGAGACGGGCATGGCGGCGCTGCTCGGGGGCGACCCCGAGGTGTCCGTGGCACATCTGGAGAAGCTGGACCTGACCCCGGCGAACATCAACGGCGCCGGCCAGATCGTCGCCGCCGGCACGCTGGCGCAACTGGCCGCGCTGGGCGAGGACAAGCCCGAGGGTGTCCGCAAGGTCGTCCCGCTCAAGGTGGCCGGTGCCTTCCACACCCACCACATGGCCCCCGCGGTGGAGACGCTGGCGAAGGCCGCCGCCGATCTCACGCCCGCCGACCCGAAGGTCGCCTACGTCTCCAACAAGGACGGCAGGGCCGTCGTCTCCGGTGCCGAGGTACTGGACCGGCTGGTCGGCCAGGTCGCCAACCCGGTCCGCTGGGACCTGTGCATGGAGACGTTCAAGGAGCTGGGCGTCACCGCGCTGCTGGAGGTGTGCCCGGGTGGCACGCTGACCGGCCTGGCCAAGCGCGCCCTGCCCGGTGTCAGGACGCTGGCCCTGAAGACCCCCGACGATCTCGACGCGGCCCGGGAGCTGATCTCCGAGCACGCGCGCGCCTAAGGAGCCGTACCGATCATGTCGAAGATCAAGCCCAGCAAGGGCGCCCCGTACGCGCGCATCCTCGGTGTCGGCGGCTACCGGCCGACCAGGGTCGTGCCCAACGAGGTGATCCTGGAGCGGATCGACTCCTCCGACGAGTGGATCCGTTCGCGCTCCGGCATCGAGACCCGGCACTGGGCGGGCCCCGAGGAGACCGTCGCCGCGATGTCGGTCGAGGCCGCGGGCAAGGCGATCGCGGACGCGGGCATCTCCAGCGAGCAGGTCGGCGCGGTCGTGGTGTCGACCGTCTCGCACTTCAGCCAGACCCCGGCCGTCGCCACCGAGATCGCCGACAAGCTCGGCACCGACAAGGCCGCCGCCTTCGACATCTCGGCGGGCTGCGCCGGCTTCGGTTACGGCCTCACCCTGGCCAAGGGCATGGTCGTCGAGGGCTCGGCCGAGTACGTGCTGGTCATCGGCGTCGAGCGGCTCTCCGACCTGACCGACCTGGAGGACCGGGCGACGGCCTTCCTGTTCGGCGACGGCGCGGGCGCCGTCGTGGTCGGGCCGTCCAAGGAGCCCGCGATCGGCCCGACCGTCTGGGGCTCGGAGGGCGACAAGGCCGAGACGATCAAGCAGACCGTGCCCTGGGACCGCTTTCGGGTCGGCGACGTCTCCGAACTCCCCCTCGACAGCGAGGGCAACATCAAGTTCCCCGCGATCACCCAGGAAGGCCAGGCGGTGTTCCGCTGGGCCGTGTTCGAGATGGCGAAGGTCGCACAGCAGGCGCTGGACGCGGCCGGGATCAGCCCGGACGACCTGGACGTCTTCATCCCGCACCAGGCCAATGTGCGGATCATCGACTCGATGGTGAAGACCCTCAAACTGCCGGAGCACGTCACGGTCGCCCGGGACATCCGCACCACCGGCAACACTTCGGCCGCCTCGATTCCGCTCGCGATGGAGCGGCTCCTGGCGACCGGCGAGGCGAAGAGCGGCGACACCGCGCTCGTCATCGGATTCGGGGCGGGTCTCGTCTACGCCGCCACGGTCGTTACCCTCCCCTAGGCACTCCGTGCCGGATCATGGATCCGACACGGCAGCAGCACCCCCGCCGCCGACGCGGCGGGCGGCACCAACCGTCTGGATTATCGAAGAAGGAGCGCCTGACATGGCCGCCACTCAGGAAGAGATCGTCGCCGGTCTCGCCGACATCGTGAACGAGATCGCCGGCATCCCGGTTGAGGACGTCCAGCTGGACAAGTCCTTCACCGACGACCTGGACGTCGACTCGCTGTCCATGGTCGAGGTCGTCGTCGCCGCCGAGGAGCGCTTCGACGTCAAGATCCCCGACGAGGACGTCAAGAACCTCAAGTCCGTCGGCGACGCGACCGAGTACATCCTCAAGCACCAGGGCTGAGTCCCCCTCAGACCCGAGGCTGCACTGCCCCGCCACCCGGCGGTGGCGCCGCTGAATCCCGTATCCGTTGGAGAAAGAATTCCTGTGAGCCCGACCAATCGCACCGTGGTCGTCACCGGTATCGGCGCAACCACACCGCTGGGTGGCGACGTAGCCTCTACCTGGAAGGCCCTGACCGCCGGAGTGTCCGGTGTCAGCCTTCTGCAACAGGACTGGGCCGCCGACCTGCCGGTCCGTATCGCCGCGCAGATCGCCGTCGAACCGGGCGAGATCATCCCGCGCCCGCAGGCCCGCAAGCTGGACCGGTCCGCGCAGTTCGCGCTGATCGCCGCCCAGGAAGCCTGGAAGGACGCCGGTTTCACCGCGAAGGCCGGTGAGGACGCGTCCGTGAACCCCGACCGGCTGGGAGCGGTCGTCGCCTCCGGAATCGGCGGCGTGACGACCCTCCTCGACCAGTACGACGTGCTCCGGGAGAAGGGCGTACGCCGGGTCTCCCCGCACACCGTGCCGATGCTGATGCCCAACTCCCCCGCGGCCAACGTGGGGATCGAGCTGGGTGCCCGCGCCGGGGTGCACACCCCGGTCTCGGCCTGCGCGTCGGGCGCCGAGGCCATCGGTTACGCCATCGAGATGATCCGTACCGGCCGCGCCGACGTCGTCGTCGCGGGTGGCACGGAGGCGGCCATCCATCCGCTGCCCATCGCCGCGTTCGGCAACATGATGGCGATGTCCAAGAACAACGACGACCCGCAGGGCGCCTCGCGTCCCTACGACGCCGGCCGGGACGGCTTCGTCCTCGGCGAGGGCGCCGGTGTGGTCGTCCTGGAGTCCGAGGAGCACGCGAAGGCCCGCGGCGCCCGGATCTACGTCGAGGCGGTCGGCCAGGGCATCTCCGCCGACGCCCACCACATCACGCAGCCCGAGCCGTCCGGCAACGGCATCGCGCAGGCGTTGCAGAACCTGCTCGACAACACCGACCTGAAGCCGGCCGAGATCGCGCACGTCAACGCGCACGCCACGTCGACCCCGCAGGGCGACGTCGCCGAGACCAAGGCGCTGCGGAAGGTGTTCGGCGACGACGTCGACCACATGGCGATCTCCGCGACCAAGTCGATGACCGGGCACCTGCTCGGCGGCGCCGGCGGCATCGAGACCGTCGCCTCGGTGCTCGCCCTGGTCCACCGGCTCGCCCCGCCGACCCTGAACCTCGACAACCTCGATCCCGAGGTCGACGCGGACGTGGTCGGCGCCGTGGCCCGGGAGCTGCCCGGGGGCCGCATCGCCGTGCTGAACGACTCGTTCGGCTTCGGCGGCCACAACGTGGTGCTGGCGTTCCGGACGCTCTGAGCCCGACAGGACAGCCCGACAGGACAGGCTGACAGGACAGGCTGAACGGCCCGGTCTCCCGTGGTGGGGACCGGGCCTTCCGCTGTCCTGGGGGTGGTGGGCCGTCGGGGTGACGGCTGCCGGGCGCGGCGGCGACGGTTGTGCGGCGGGGGGCAGTCGTTCGCAGGACCGGTCGTCCGCCGGGCCGGTCGTCCGCCCGGCCGGTCGTCCGCCGGGCCGGTCCTGCGCCGGGCCGGTCCTGCGCCGGGCCGGTCCTGCGCCGGGCCGGTCCTGCGCCGGGGCGGGCCTGGCGGGGATCGGTCGTCCGCCAGGGGAAGGCGGTCGTCCATCGGGACCGGACGTGCGCGGGGGCGGGCCCGGCGGGGGCTCAGGTGGTCCGGCTGTGCGGGCGCCTGTCGAGGGCACGACGGCGCCGGTCCGGCGGCGGGTACGGGCCGGGGGACGCGCGGGTCCGGTGTGGGGCCGCGGTGTGGTCTCCCGTGGCCCTGCGGGGCGTCAGACCACCTGGTGGAGCCAGCGCACCGGGGCGCCCTCGCCCGCGTAGCGGAAGGGCTCCAGTTCGTCGTCCCAGGGCTTGCCCAGGAGCTTGGCGATCTCCGCCTGGAGATCCGTCTCACCGCGCTGGGACCGCGTCAGCGCCGCGCGCAGCCGGTCCTCGGGGATCAGGATGTCGCCGTGGATGCCGGTGACGGCGTGGTAGATGCCGAGGTCGGGGGTGCAGCTGTAGCGCTCGCCCTCGGCGGTGGGGCAGGGCTCCGCGGTGACCTCGAAGCGCAGCAGGTGCCAGCCGCGCAGCGCGGACGCCAGCTTGGACGCCGTGCCCGGCTCGCCCTGCCAGGAGAACTCCGAGCGCCAGGTGCCGGGCGCCGCGGGCTGCCGGATCCAGTCGAGGCTGACGCGGGTGCCGAGCACCGCGGCGACGGCCCACTCGACGTGCGGGCACAGCGCGCGCGGCGCGGAGTGCACGTACAGAACTCCACGGGTCGTCACCGGGACCTCCGGGCTGAGCGGGACATATGCGGTCTGGCTTGGCGGCTGTGACGCGACGGCCGCGTTGATGGCGAGGCTACCGTGCGGCGGGGGGCGGAGTGTGACGTACCGTCCGTCCCGCCGCCAGGAAACGCCGCCATTCACCCAGGGGGACGCTTGTGCGGGTGTGAGACGTTGCATGCCGCCCGACGGGAACCCTCCCGCGTTGTTATGGGTTGGAGAGCACGACGGCACGACGGACCACGACCGCGCGACAAGGGGATGGAACAGGGCATGCGATACCGACGCCGGCACTCACGAGCCCTCCTCGCCGTCGTGCTGACGGCGGTCCTGGGCGCCGCGGGGTGCGGCGGGTCGGGCGACAAGTCCCCCGCGCCGGGCGGCACCAAGGCGCGCACGGTCCCGGTGTGGAACCGCAGCCCGGCCTCGGTCGCCGCCGTCGGCGACTCCATCACCCGCGGCTTCGACGCCTGCACGGTGCTGTCGGACTGCCCAGAGGTGTCCTGGGCGACGGGCACCAGCACCGACCTGGACAGTCTCGCGGTCCGGCTGCTGGGGCGGACCGAGGCGACCGAGAGCAGTTGGAACTACGCGGTGACCGGCGCCCGGATGCGTGACCTCGCCGACCAGATGAAGCAGGCGGCGACCCATGCACCCGAACTGGTGACGGTGATGATCGGCGCGAACGACGCCTGCCGGGCCACGACCTCCGCGATGACCTCGGTGACCCGGTTCCGCGCCGGGTTCGAGGAGGCGATGGCGACACTGCGCAAGGCGCTGCCGAAGACCCAGGTGTACGTGGCGAGCGTGCCGAACCTGAAACGGCTGTGGTCGCAGGGCCGTACCAACCCGCTCGGCAAGCAGGTGTGGAAACTCGGCATCTGCCCGTCGATGCTGGGCGACGCGGACGACCTGGACACGGCGGCCACGGTGCGCCGGGACACGGTGCAGCGGCGGGTCGAGGACTACAACAAGGTGCTGGCCGAGGTGTGCGCCAAGGACCGGCGGTGCCGTTTCGACGGCGGCGCCGTCTTCGACTACGACTTCACCACCGAGCAGCTCAGCCACTGGGACTGGTTCCACCCGAGCACGGACGGCCAGCAGCGGCTCGCGGCGATCGCCTACCGAACCGTCACCTCGCGCACCCCGTGACCTAGTGTTTCCCACATGAGCGAACTTTTCGGCACACTTCCCGACGGCACCCGGGTCCACCGCTGGACGCTGGAGCGCGCGGGAGTGCGGGTGCGGATCCTGACGTACGGGGGGATCGTGCAGTCCGTCGAGGTTCCGGACCGGGACGGGCGGACGGCCAACGTGGTGCTGGGCTTCGCCGACCTCGACGGCTATGTCACCCATCCGGAGCCGTACCTCGGCGCCGTCATCGGCCGCTACGCCAACCGCATCGCGGGAGCCCGCTTCCCGCTGGACGGTGCCGTCTACGCGCTGGAGCCGAACAACGGCCCCAACTCGCTGCACGGCGGGGAGCGCGGCTTCGACAAGCGCGTGTGGGACGCGGAGCCGGTCGAGCACGGTGTGCGCCTGACCCGGGTCAGCCCGCACGGCGAGGAGGGCTTCCCGGGGCGGGTCGACGTCGCCGTGACGTACGCGCTGGACGCGTCCGGTGCGCTGCGCATCGGGTACGAGGCGGTGACCGACGCGCCGACCCTGGTCAACCTGACCAACCACAGCTACTTCAACCTGGGCGGCGGCGGCAACGCGGGCGGCCAGGAACTGCGGCTCGCCGCCTCCCGGTACACCCCGGTCGACGCGGACCTGATCCCGACCGGGGAACTGGCGGACGTGACGGGCACCCGGTTCGACTTCCGCACGGCGCGCAAGACCGGCGCCGGCTACGACCACAACCTCGTCCTCGACAAGGGCGTCACGGACACTCCGGTCGAGGTGGGCGAGCTGCACGACCCGGCGAGCGGACGGGTGCTGACGGTGGCGACGACCGAGCCGGGCGTGCAGCTGTACACCGCCGACCAACTGGGTGATCCGTTCGCGCCGGGCGACGGCGTCGCGCTGGAGACCCAGCACTTCCCGGACTCCCCGAACCGCCCGGACTTCCCGGACACACGGCTGCGGCCGGGCCGGACCTACCGGTCTCGGACGGTGTACGGCTTCGGGGTCCGGGACCAGGGCTGACCGCCCGACGCACCCCGGTCCAGGCGTCAGGTCCCGGACCGGGGCCGGTCATGGGGTTCTCGTCCCGGATCAGACGTTAATCGTGGTGGTGACGCGTCGGCCGGTGATCGACCGCCCGGCGGCAACCTCGTACGAACCCTTCACACACACCCACGACTTCGCCTTGTCGTCCGGTCCGGGCGCCGGGCGGGGGCCGTGCGTCCGCGGTGTGCGCGGTGGCCGTCCCGCGGTCGTCCGGGTCCCTTTCAGGGGTGTTGTCCCATGGCGCGGGTCCTTCTTGCACCGTCATACTTCCGCCGTCCCGTACCAAGCGCCCCACAGCGACGGAAGGCTCGAACCCCGTGAATTCCCTACGCGTTCGCATCGGTGCCCTCGGACTGACCCTGCTCGCCGGGCTCGCCACGACCGCCTCGGCGCAGACCGCCGCCGCCCGCACCGCCGCCGGCACCGCCCTCGCGCCGACGGTGGAGGAGCAGCGGCTCGACCGGGCCGTGCCCCAGGAGATCCTGCGGCGCTCCGGTTTCGACACGGTGGCGCCGGAGTTCGCCCGCACGCTGGGCGGTGCGCACTCCTATGCACAGGCCCGTGACGTCGTCGTGCGCGAGGGGGCCGCGCTGTGGCGGCGGGCCGTCGACCGGGCGCAGGGGCGCGGGCCTGCGGGCGGCGACCTCAGCCGGGACGACGACCGGCCGCTGTACTGGGCCCGGCTCGGGATGACCCGGGAAGTACGGACGTACGAGCCCGCCTTCGCCCTGACCGACTCCCAACGGGCCGCTCTGCTCGGCGAGTTGGAACGCACTTCGCGTGGGCGCACCGACCTCCGGTATCCGGGCGGCAAGGGGCTCAAGCGAATCCTGGTGACCGGTTTCGACCCCTTCACCCTGGACCGTGACATCCGCATCTCCAACCCGTCCGGCGCGAGCGCGCTCGCCCTCGACGGCACGGTGATCGAGACGGCGGCGGGGCCCGCGCGGGTGGAGACGGCCGTGTTCCCGGTGCGCTGGCAGGACTTCGCGGAAGGGACGGTGGAGCGGGCCCTGCGGCCGTACCTGCCGGCGGTGGACCTGTTCACGACGGTGAGCCAGGGCCGGGTCGGGCGCTTCGACGTGGAGCGCACCAACGGCGCCTGGCGGGGCGGTTTCCCCGACAACGACAACGCGTCGGCGACCGGCACCGTCCCGGTGTCCGACCCGGCGAGCCAGCCGCAGTGGACGACGACGACCCTGCCGTACGCGGCCGTCGTCGCCGCGGACACCGGCCGCTTCCCGGTGTACGACAACACGACGGTCACCGAGATCCCGGCGGGCGGCACCGCTCCCGTCGTCCGGCAGGACGGCCCGACCCCCGGGTCGACGGCGCGGGCCGGGGGCGGCGGCGACTACCTGTCCAACGAGATCGCCTACCGGGTGACCCTGCTGCGCGACCGGCTGGGCCTGCACGACACGCTGCCGGGCGGCCATGTGCACACGCCGGTGCTGGAGTTCGGCGCCGGGAACACCGATCCGGCGGGCGGCGCGGTCACCGACCCGGAGTTCGTGCGCAACCGGCTGGACATCATCGGTCAGGTGCGCGCGATCGTGACGGTGGCGGCGGACGCGGCGCTCACGAAGTGATCCGGCCGGCCCGGGTCCCGTCGGCCGGCCCGGTTCCAGCCGTGTCGTGCACCTCATGCACCTCATGCACCTCATGCACCCGGTCGGGGTCGGTGTCCTCCCCCATGTCCTGAGTGGTCTCCTCGCCCCGCAGGTCCCGGGCGAGGAGGGTCGCGCCGGCGACCGCGCCCGGCATCAGGAACACCGCGACGAACGGCACCAGGAAGGCCAGGCCCAGGGGGGTGCCGAAGCCCCAGACCAGGGACTTGCGGGAGCGCAGCAGGGCGAGGCGTTCGCGCAGCACGAGGCCGCGGCGCTGGAAGGCGATGGCGGTCAGTTCCTCGGCGAGGAAGAACCCGGTGACGAAGAAACCGATCACCGGGACGACGGTCTGGCCGACGAACGGGACGAAGCCGAGGGCGAAGAGGAGGACGCCCCAGACGGCGGCCCGGACCAGGATGCGGAGGCTGTCGCGGGCCGAGACCCACAGGTCGCGCCAGAGGGGCAGGCCGGATTCGGGGGCGGTGCCGTCGGGCGACACGTCCCGGTCCACTGCCTCGGAAAGGCTCTCGTAGAAGGGTTGGCCGATCAGGAGGGTGACCGCGGTGAAGGTCAGCACGGCAAGGAGCAGCGCGAGCGCGAAGAGGACGGCGGTGAGGAGGCCGCGGAACAGGCCCTGCCACGGGCTCGACCAGTCGTCGGCGAAGGGGGTCGCCCAGGCGATGAGGTCCCCGCCCCAGACCGCGAGTGCGACCAGCGCCGCCGCGTAGAGGACGAGGGTGATCAGGCCGGGCAGCAGCCCGAACCCGAACTGCCTGCCGTGCCGGACCACCCACCGCTGGCCCTTGAGGAGATAACCGAAACCCACCCCGAGTTCACGCATGCCCGAACCCTACCGACCCGCGCCCCGAGCAGGCGCCCCCGAAAGGGGCGCGGGGAACTGGGGTCCCCCCCTGTTCGAGCGAAGCCGAGAACGTGGGGGAGCGCTCAGCCACAATCCGCCCCGCACCCGGACGACAACCCGGCCCACTCCACGGAACGAAACCCGAAGACCCCCGCCCGAAGGGCACGGTCAGAACGTGTCCGACCGCACGATCCGCCCCAGCAGATCCCGCAGCGTCCGCCGCTCGTCGTCGGACAGGCACGCCAGCGGTTCACGGGCGAAGCGCAGACCGTCGCGCAGGTCCTGGGCGACCCGGCGGCCCTCGTCGGTGGCCGCCGCGAGCTTCACCCGGCGGTCGGTCGGATCGGGCCGGCGCTCGGCGAGTCCGCGGGCCTCCAGACGGTCCACGATCCCGGTCACGTTCGACGGCTCGCACTTCAGCCGCTGCGCCAGCTTCCGCATCGGCAGCGGCTCGACCGACAGCAGGCTCAGCAGCCGCGCCTGCGCTCCGGTCAGGGCGTGCTCGCTCGCCGCCTCGTCGTAGTCCGCGTAGAAGCGGGCCACGACGTCCCCGACGAGGTCGACGACCTCCAGGGTCAGGGCGTCCGGACGGCGGGCCTTCGATGGGGTGGACATGGGACCCAGGATACCCGGTTACTTGACATTATGAAATATTCAGGTCCATTGTTATTTCAATGACTGAAGTAAATGGAGCGCTGTCATGACCAACCGCGAGTGGCACCTGGTCAGCCGTCCCGTCGGCTGGCCGAAGCCCGAGGACTTCGCCCTCGTCGAGACGGAGGTACCGACACCGGGCGAGGGCCAGGTGCTGGTACGGAACGAATACCTCTCCGTCGACCCGTACATGCGCGGCCGGATGAGCGCCGCCAAGTCGTACGCCGAGCCGTACCGCCTGGGCAAGGCCATGCTGGGCGGCGCGGTCGGCGAGGTCGTCGCCTCCCGCGCCGACGGGATCGCGGTCGGCGACCACGTGCTGCACTACCTCGGCTGGCGCGAGTACGCCGCCGTGGACGCGGCGACCGCCGTCGCGGTCGACCCGGCGGCCGCACCTCTGTCCGCCTACCTCGGCGTCCTCGGCATGACCGGCCTCACCGCCTACGCCGGACTGCTGCGCACCGCCTCCTTCCAGGAGGGCGACGCCGTGTTCGTCTCCGGCGCGGCCGGCGCCGTGGGCAGCCAGGTGGGTCAGATCGCCCGGCTCAAGGGCGCCTCGCGGGTCATCGGTTCGGCGGGTTCCGACGAGAAGGTCGAGCTGCTGGTCGACGAGTACGGCTTCGACGCGGCCTTCAACTACAAGAGCGGCCCGGTCCGCGAACAACTGCGCGCCGCCGCCCCGGACGGCATCGACGTCTACTTCGACAACGTCGGCGGCGAGCACCTGGAAGCGGCCATCGGCGCGCTCAACCTGCACGGCCGGATCGCGATCTGCGGGATGATCTCCGGCTACAACGCCACCGAGCCGGCGCCCGGCCCGCGGAACCTGGCCCGGCTCATCCAGACCCGCGGCCGGATCGAGGGCTTCCTGGTCGGCGACCACGGCGACCTCCAGCCGCAGTTCGTCCAGGAGGTCGGCCCCTGGGTCGCCTCGGGGCGGCTGAAGTACCGGGAGACCGTCGTCGAGGGCATCGGGAACACCCTGGAGGCGTTCCTCGGCGTCCTGCGGGGCGACAACACCGGGAAGATGATCGTCAAGCTCTGACGCGGGGCGACGGCAGGGCGCCACCCGAGGGTCTTCCGTAAGTCGAGCACCGGCATCCGTGCCCAGGCTGTGGACAGTTCCACGGTCCGTCTTGGCGTACGCGAGGTAGGCGTCCCCGCAGAGCAGGTTGTACAGCAGCGCGTGGACGCCTGCCCTCCGGTATTCGGTCCGCGGGGGTCCCGGAAGCGGTTGGAGAGGGCGTAACCGATGTCGAGCACGGGGTGATGGTGTCAGAGGCCGATGTCTGGTCGGTCTGCGGGACCGGGCTGGTTGGGATTGGTGGGCCGGTCGGGTGTGCGGGCCGGGCGTGCAGGTCCCGCGACTTCCTTGTGGGACCTGTCGTGGGACGTTGGCGGAGTCGGTCGGGGGCAGCCGGGATCGGCGAATCGCCGTTGAGCCGGGCGGCACGTGCTTGCAAAGCTCTGAGGCATGAGGGCGGGGAGGGGTGAACCGTTTTGCCCGCTGGGCCGTTGGGGATGCCAGGGGGACAACGAGTGAACGGAGAACGATGCCATGCCCAAAAAGTCGCGTGCGCAGTGGGATGCTCTTATTGAGGGTCTGCACGCATATTATGAAATAGTGGAGAATGCAAACACCGTGCCTCCTCGCCCATATTTTTATAAGCCGAAAGCGGGCGACAGATGCAACGTGGGAACGGATATCAATAACTTTCGGGCGCGGGGGATTCCTAAGGATTGCCCGCCGGATGTCAGGGAGGTGATTGAGATGTACCGCGTCATCGAACTCCCAAACCTTAGAGTTCCGGCGGGTAAGTCGCGTGCGCAGTGGGATGCTTTTGTTGAGGGCCTAAATAAATACTTTGAGGTGCCGGAGAATTTGGGTACCGTGCCTCCTTTTACTTATTCTCATGTGACCGGAGCGGGCGTCAGATGCAACGTGGGAGTAGACCTCAACAACTATTGGATCAGGGGGGTGCCTGAAAGTTGCCCGCCAGATGTCAGGGCAGTGATCGAGACGTACAGGGTCACTGAATTCAGAAATCCGGTTGGAGGTTCGGCAGCGACGGTGGACACGGTTTACGGAAAATCCAGTCAGTATGCGGGTACTTCTGTGCCGGAGGATCTGGTTGGTTCGTCCGTCGGCGGATCGCCGGTGGGTTCTGCGGTGGGCCAGTGGGCTCAGTGGACGCTGCCTCCGGGGGGTGGTCCTTCCGGCGCGCCTGAGGTCGGTTCGTCCGGGCAGGCGGTCCAGATGCCGGCGTCGGTCGAGCCTGCCCGTGAGAAGCGGAGGGTCAGTCGCCGGGGTTGAACTTCTTTCCGAAACCGTCGGCGATCGTGGGCGCGCATCCCGGCGGACCCGAGGAGGAGGACGACCCCCGTGCCCATCCAGCAGTCCGACGTCCTGTACACCGCCGTCGCCACCGCCGAGAACGGTCGCGACGGCCGGGTCGCCACCGACGACGGCAGGCTCGACGTCGTCGTGAACCCGCCCGAGGAGATGGGCGGCAGCGGCGCCGGCACCAACCCGGAGCAGTTGTTCGCCGCCGCCTACAGCGCCTGCTTCCAGGGCGCCCTCGGCCTCGTCGCCCGCAGGGAGGGGGGCGACGTCACCGGCTCGACGGTCACCGCGAAGGTCGGCATCGGCAAGAACGCGTCGCTGCGTGTCCCGGAGGCCGCCCCCTGGAAACTGCCACGTGGGGTGCGGCCTCCGGCCGTCGCGGACGCCCGTCGCACCCAAGCGCTCCGCCGGGTGCGCCCGTCGGGCCCAAGCGCTCCGCCGGACACGCCCGTCGGGCCCGGCGCTGCGCCGGGTGCGCCGGTCAGAGCGCCAGTGCCGCCGTGTGCACCGCCCTGGCCAGCCGGTCGTTCTCCGGCGCCGCCCCGCCCGGGAAGGCGCACCGGCGCCGGGTGTAGCCGTAGGCGAGCGAGCTGCGCGGGTCCGCGAACGCCTGGCAGCCGCCCGCACCGCTGTGCCCGATCGCCCCGGCGCCCAGGAACGGGTGCCAGGAGTCGGCGGTCGCCTGGAAGCCGAGACCGTACGCCTTGTGGCCCCGGGCCACCACGTCGTAGCCGACGGAGTGGAACTGCCCGAACTCCGCGACCGTGTCCGGCTTCAGCAGCGGTGCCTGCCCGGCGACCTCACTGATCAGTGCCGCGTACAGCCCCGCGAGACCGCGTGCCGAGGCGATCCCGCCGACCGACGCCGGGCCCTTCTCCCGGATCAGCCGGTGGTTCGGGAGGGCCGCCAGGTCGGTGGGGTCCGCGCCGTGCCGGTTGAACGCGACGGCCTGGAGGGTGTGCGGCGGGCTGAGCAGCGCGTCCAGCAGTTCCCGCTGCTCCGGGGTGGGCAGTATCGGCTGCGCCGGGCGGAAGCGGGGCTCCAGGGCGGCGGGCAGCCCGAGGTGGAAGTCCAGGCCGTGGGGGGCGCGGACCCGTTCCTCGTACAGCCCTTGGACGGTCCGGCCAGTGGCCCGCCGTACCACCTCGCCGGTCAGCGCGCCGATGACCAGGGCGTGGTACCCGAAGGCCGTACCGGGCCGCCAGAACGGCCGCTGGTCGGCGAGCCGTTCGGCGATCACCCGGTCGTCGGCCAGCTCCGCCAGCGTGAACCCGGTGTCCGTGCCGACCAGGCCGGCCCGGTGCGCCAGCAGCTCGCGCAGGGTCAGCGCGCCCTTGCTCTCGGCGGCGAACTCCGGCCAGTAGTAGGTGACCTTGCGGTCCAGCTCCAGGGTGCCGTCCTGCACGAGCAGCGCCACCACCAGGTGCGCGGCCCCCTTCGTGGACGAGTACACGCCGTACAGGGAGTCCCCGTCGGCGTCCGGGCCCGCCCACAGGTCGACGACCCGCCGTCCGTGCACATACGCGCACAGCTGCCCCTCGTAGTCAGGGCGTTCCGCGGCGGCCACCGCGGCGAACTCCTCACGCACCGCCTCGTAGCCGTCCGCGACCGTGCCGTGGACGGTGGTCTGCTGCGTCATCCGTTCTCCTCGACTGAGCTGCCGCGCACCGCTGCCACGGCGAACAATGCCCTTGGCAACTGGGGGGCGAATTCCCCCTTCCGGTGGTCCCGGAAGGGGGGTTCGGTGCCGAACAGCACGGCGCGCGGGCCGCTCACCACCGAGGACTGTCCCACCGCCGCGGCCGGCCCGCCGGTGCCGTCGCACCGGGACCGCCGGTCCCCGGCGACCAGCGGGTTCCGGGCCGCGTAGGACCGCTCCGCCCGAGCGCCCTGGGCGATCAGAACGGGGCTCGGGGGAACGGCTCTCGCGGTGGGGCGCACGCGTACCTCCTCTGGGGGCCTGAGTTCGGTACGGCGAGACGTACCTTGTTGGACTCAACAGCAACAAGGGGGTGTCGGTGTCTCCGATGCCCCGGATGGCCGATCCGGGACCGCCCGCACGGGGCATGCCGGGACCGGGTCCGCGGAGCCGGGAACAGCGGCTGCGGCGCGCTCGGCAGCGGTGGGAGCGACGGGCCGTATGCGCTCAACGCCCTTGGTGCGTGACGTGGTTGGCGCGAAGGATGCGCCCGGGTCCGAGAGCCGCGCGGGACGGACTCCGATCGGGCTCGGCGGTGGACGGGACTTGACGGTGACAGACCGCGTGGCGCTCGGGGGCGGATCGCCCACGACACCGGACGGGGGGGGCGGCCCCGTGGGAGGTCGGACGGTGGGTCCGGGAGGGGTGGCGTGGCAGCGGCGGGTCAGATGGGTCGGGGGGGGCGGTCGGGGGGTCGGTCGGGGGGTCGGGTGGGGGGTCGGTCGGGTCAGACGGGTGTCAGGTGGGTCAGGTGCACCACCACAGGAAGCGGTCGCAGGTCTCGGTCGGTGACGGGCTCGGGGGCGGGTCGGAGGTGGTCGGGTCGTCGCTCGGGCTGGGCGCCTGGCCGCTCGTCGTCGTCGGCGCGGGCGCCGAGGAGGCCGGATCCGTGCCCGCGCTCGACGACCCGTCCGAGGCCGTGCCGGTCGGGGACTCGGACCCCTTGTCCTCGTCCTTCGCGGACTTCGACGCCGACGGGGACGCCGAGGCGTCCGGCGAGGCCGGGGCGTCCACGCCCGCGGGACGCGCGGTGCTCCCGGGCCGGCCCGACTCCTCCGGGGTCCCGGACGAGGGGCTGCCGTCCGTCGCCTCGTCCCCCGCGGACGTGGGACGCGGAGCGCGGAACGGGGCGTCCGTGCCGAGTTCGGCGAGGCTCAGGCCGCTCGCCGCCAGCACGAAGCCGGCGGTGACCAGCAGGATCCGCCGACGGCGCCTGCGGTGTGCCGCCGCCTTGCGGTCGCGCCGGCTCGTGTCCGCCCCGGCCGGTCCCCCGTCCTCCGCACCCCGCGCACGGCCCCGGCCGCGCGTCTGCCCGCGCCGCCGCGCCGCCCGCCCGCGCCCAGCGCCGTCGTCGTCACCGTCACCGTCACCGTCACCGTGATCGTGATCGTGATCGTGATCGTGATCGTGATCGCCTTCGTGGACCTCGGCGTGGACCTCGGCGGCCTCGTGGAGCCCGTGGACCTCATGGGCCTCATGGGCCTCGTCGGCGGTGCCGTCCGGGTCGCGTCGGCCGTCGTACCCCCGCCCGTCGTACCCCTGACCGTCGTACCCCTGACCGTCGTACCCACGGCCGTCATGGGTGCCACCGTCGGCGTGGCCGGCGCGCGTGGGTGCGTCCGCCTCGCGTGGGTACGCGCGTAGCTCATCGGCCGACGTACCGCACCCCGGGCAGGCGAGGGCGCCGTTGAGGTGCCGTCGGCACGGGTGGCAGTAGTCCATGACGCCGGACACTAGGTTCCGCACAGGTCACGTTCCTAGGCGAATCTGTGAACATTCTGTGGGGGAACGAAAGAAAAGTCGACGGACCTGCACCCGGATGGTCACGAAGCCACCGTTCTTTCACCCGGCTTGGGTCGGCCGGCTGGGCCGGGCGCGCTGAACAGCCCGGCCGTCCCCGCACGCCCGACCGTCGTGGAGGTTTCCACGGACGCCCCACGGCACACGGGGAACGCCGCCGGAGGACGTGCCGAAACCGTTACCTGTTCGCCCCATTGACACCCCTGCCGCCCCGTCCCTACTGTCACGCCAACATTTCGAACGTGTGCCGAAATCTCGAACAGCTGAGGGGCAACTGCCGTGCGCATCACCGGAATCAGCACGCACGTGGTCGGGACACCGTGGCGCAACCTGACCTACGTCCAGGTGCACACCGACGAAGGGATCACGGGAGTCGGCGAGACCCGGATGCTCGGTCACACCGACGCGCTGATCGGCTATCTGCGCGAGGCGGAGGCCAACCACGTCCTCGGCTCGGACCCGTTCGCCGTCGAGGACCTCGTGCGCCGCATGAAGTACGGCGACTACGGCCGGGCCGGTGAGATCGTCATGTCCGGGATCGCGGTGGTCGAGACGGCCTGCTGGGACATCAAGGGCAAAGCGCTCGGCGTCCCCGTGTGGCAGTTGCTCGGTGGGAAGGTGACCGACCGGGTCAAGGCGTACGCCAACGGCTGGTACACCACCGAGCGCACGCCGGAGGCGTACCACAAGGCCGCGCGGGAGGTCGTCGCACGCGGCTACCGGGCCCTGAAGATCGACCCGTTCGGCACCGGCCACTTCGAACTCGACCACGCGCAGACCCTCTGCTCCGTCTCCCTCATCGAGGCCGTGCGCGACGCCATCGGCCCGGAGGCCGAGCTGATGGTGGAGATGCACGGCCGCTTCTCCCCCGCCACCGCGGTCCGCCTCGCCAGGGAGCTGGCGCCGTTCGAGCCGGCCTGGCTGGAGGAACCGGTGCCGCCGGAGAACCTGAAGGCGCTGCGGAAGGTGGCCGAGAAGGTGGACGTACCGGTGGCCACCGGCGAACGGATCCACGACCGGATCGAGTTCCGCGAGCTGTTCGAGAGCCAGGCCGCCGACATCGTCCAGCCGGACGTCGGCCACCTCGGCGGCATCTGGGAGACCCGCAAGCTCGCGGCGACCGCCGAGGCGCACTACGTCCTCGTCGCCCCGCACAACGTGGGCGGCCCGGTACTGACCGCGGCGAGCCTCCAAGTCGGCTTCACCACACCGAACTTCAAGGTCCTGGAGCACTTCAACGATTTCGCCGACGCGGAGATCAAGAAGGTGGTCAAGGGCGCGCCCGAGGTCGTCGACGGCTACTTCCGGCTGTCCGACGCTCCCGGCCTCGGAGTGGAACTCGACGTCGACGCGGCGGCCGAGTTCCCGCAGCAGCAGGCCCGGTTCGACCTGTGGGCCGATGGCTGGGAGCAGCGCAGGCCGAAGGGCACGAAGTGAACGCGCGGACCGAGGAGCGTGAAGTGCGTGCGCGTGCCAAGGAGCGTGAAGCGAGCGCGCGGAACAAGGAGCGTGAAGCGAGCGCGCGGACCGAGGAGCGTGAAGTGGGTGCGCGGACCGAAGGGCGTGCGGTGAGCGCGCAGGTCGTCGTCACCGCGCCGGGTGAGCACCGGATCGAGGAGCACACGCCCCGCGCGCCCGGCCCCGGGGAGGCACTGGTCGCCGTGCACGCGGTGGGCGTCTGCGGCAGCGACCGGGAGCTGTACCAGGGCAACCGGCCCGAGGGGTACGTCCGTTATCCGGTGACGCCCGGCCACGAGTGGTCCGGGACCGTACGGGCGGTGGGCGCCGGAGTACCCACGGCGCTGGCGGGCCGCAAGGTCGTCGGCGAGGGCTTCCGCAACTGCCAGGTGTGCGACCGCTGCCACGCGGGTGAGACCACCCTGTGCACCGCGGGCTACGAGGAGACCGGCTTCACCCGGCCCGGCGCCATGGCGGCCACCCTCACCCTGCCGGCCCGGCTGCTGCACGTCCTGCCGGACGCGGCCGACCTGACCGCGGCGGCACTCCTGGAACCGGCCGCCTGTGTGGCCGCCGCCGCGGCCAAGGGCGGCGCCCGGCCGGGCGAGCGGGTCGCGGTGGTCGGCACGGGCACGCTCGGGATGTTCGCCGTGCAGTTCCTGCGGGCGGTCTCGCCCGCGGAGCTGCTGGTGGTCGGCACGGGGCGGGACCGGGAAGCGCCGGCCCGGCGGTTCGGCGCCACCGGCTTCCGCACGACGGACGAAAGGCTGCCCGACGACTTCGACGTCGTCGTGGAGGCCGCCGGGTCCGCGTCGGCCGCGCGCACCGCCGCCGCGCTGCTCGGACGCGGCGGGCGCCTGGTCCTGACCGGCATCCCGGCGCCGGGGGCCGACGGCCTCGACCCGACCGACCTGGTGGTACGGCAGTTGGCGGTGCACACCGTCTTCGGGGCGCCGCCGGACGCCTGGGCGCACACGGTGCGGATGTTCGGGGCCGGGCTGCTCGACCCGCTGCCGCTCGTCACGCACGAGCTGCCGCTGTCCGGGTTCGCGCAGGCCATCGAGTTGGTGGGGGCCGGCGATCCGCAGGTCGGCAAGGTGCTGCTCCGCCCCTAGGGCCCTTCTGGTGGATCTCCTCGGCGTCGCGGAGACCCACCAGAAGGACCCCGCCCCGCCCTTCCGCCGGTCGCGGCGCGACCGGACGACACCGAGGCCGCCGTACACCCGGCCCGTCCCCCGGCCCGTCCCCGGCCCTCCCCTCAGCCAGTCCCCGGCCCTCCCCTCGACCGTCCCCCGGCCCTGCCCGCACCCCACCCTGAGCCGCGAACATCGTCCGATATATCGAACACTAAGGACAGCTTGTGACCGATGCTTCCGCCACGGCGGCCCGCAGGCCCGGTGAGCACGCGCTCGCCGCGCTCGGCCTGGGCGCGCCCGCCCTCGATCCCGCCGACGCCTCCACCCACGGCTTCCCGGGCGGCGGTCGCTGGCGCACCGAGATCCCCTCGTGCGAGGGTCCCGAGGCGCTGGCGGTCGTCCTCAAGGAGGCCGCGCGGCTCGACGTACCGGTCCACCGCATCAGCCAGGGCAGCGGCGCGTGGATGCTGACCGACGCCGAGATCACCGAGATGGTGGAGGCCACCGCCGAACGCGAGATCGAGCTCTGCCTGTTCACCGGCCCGCGCGGCACCTGGGACATCGGGGGCTCGGTGCGTTCCGACTCGCGCGGCGCGGGGTTGCGCGCCCGCGGCCACGACGCGGTCGCCGGCTGTGTCGAGGACGCCGTCCGGGCCACCGAACTGGGCGTCAAGTGCCTGCTGGTCGCCGACGAGGGCGTGTTGTGGACGCTGCACCGGGCGCGCACTGCCCGGATCATCCCCGCCGACACCACGCTCAAGGTGTCCGCGCTGGTCGGGCCGGTGAACCCGGCGTCGTACGCGGTCTTCGAGCGGCTGGGCGCCGACTCCGTCAACGTGCCCAGCGACCTGACGCTCGATCACCTCACCGAGATCCGCCGGGTGTCCGCCGCGCCGATGGACATGTACATCGAGGCGCCCGACGACCTCGGCGGCTATGTGCGGATGTACGAGGTGGCCGAGCTGATCCGGCGCGGCGCACCGCTCTATCTGAAGTTCGGCCTGTCCAGGGCCCCCGGCATCTACCCGGCGGGCGCCCACCTGCGGGACCTGACCCTGGACACCGCCCGGGAGCGGGTGCGGCGCGGCCGGCTCGCCCTCGACCTGCTCGCCCGGCACGGCGCGGACGGCGGCATGGCACCGCTCGGCTCCCGGCTGCCGGGGTCCTTGCACCGGTTCCCCGTCGAAGGCGGCGCTGGATGACAGCTGACAGTGCCCCTTCGGGGCGCTTCACCGACCTCGCTCGACACATCTCACCGAAGAGAAGAACAGGGACGATCACCATGCGTACTCGTAGCAGCGCCCTCGCCGCCCTGGCCGGAGCCGCCTCCCTCGCCCTCGCCCTGTCCGCCTGCGGGCAGAACAGCGAGGGCGGCAGCAAGGAGGACAAGGGCAGCGCCAAGGGCGGCACCATCGGCATCGCCATGCCCACCAAGTCCTCCGAACGCTGGATCGCCGACGGCGCCAACGTCGTCAAGAACCTCAAGGCCAAGGGCTACCGGACCAAGCTGGTCTACGGCGAGGACGACCCCGACCAGCAGGTCTCGCAGATCGAGAACCTGATCACACAGGGCGTCAAGGGCCTGATCATCGCGGCCATCGACAACAAGTCGCTGAACAACGTGCTCCAGCAGGCCGCGGACGCCAAGATCCCGGTCATCTCCTACGACCGGCTGATCCTCGGCACACCGAACGTCGACTACTACGCGTCCTTCGACAACACCAAGGTCGGCGAGCTCCAGGCCGCCTTCATCGTCGACAAGCTCGGCCTGAAGGACGGCAAGGGCCCGTTCACCATCGAGTTGTTCGCCGGGTCGAACGACGACAACAACACCAAGTACTTCTTCAACGGCGCGATGAGCGTGCTCCAGCCGTACATCGACGGCAAGAAGCTCGTCGTCAGGTCCGGCCAGAGCGAACTCACCCAGGTGACCACGCTGCGCTGGGACGGCACCACCGCGCAGAAGCGCATGGAGGACGTCCTCACCTCCGCCTACAGGAGCGGCCGGGTCGACGCGGTGCTCTCCCCCTACGACGGCATCTCCATCGGCGTCATCTCCGCGCTGAAGTCCGACGGTTACGGCTCCGCCGGCAAGCCGCTGCCGGTCATCACCGGCCAGGACGCCGAGCTGGCGTCGGTGAAGTCGATCATCGCGGGCGAGCAGACGCAGACCGTCTACAAGGACACCCGGGAGCTGGCCAAGGTCGCCGCGACCATGGTCGACGACGTGCTGAACGGCAAGAAGCCCCAGGTCAACGACGACAAGACGTACGACAACGGCACCAAGGTGGTGCCCGCCTACCTGCTTCAGCCGGTGAGCGTCGACAAGACCAACTACAGCAAGGAACTCATCGACACCGGCTACTACACGGCGGGCGAGCTCAAGTAGTCCGCACGCCGTTCACCCACGGACCGAAAGGGCACGACCATGGCGGGACCCGTCCTGGAAATGCGCTCGATCGTCAAGACCTTCCCCGGTGTCACGGCGCTGTCGGACGTCACGCTGACCGTCCGCCGGGGCGAGGTCCACGCCATCTGCGGTGAGAACGGCGCCGGGAAGTCCACCCTGATGAAGGTGCTCTCCGGCGTCCATCCGCACGGCAGTTACGGGGGCGAGATCCTCTTCGAAGGCGAGGTGTGCGCCTTCAGGGACATCCGGGCCAGCGAGCGGCGCGGCATCGTGATCATCCATCAGGAGCTGGCGCTGGTGCCGTTCCTGTCCCTCGCCGAGAACATCTTCCTCGGCAACGAACACGCCTCGCGCGGGTTCGTCGACTGGCGGGAGACCCTGCGGCACGCCACCGAGGTGCTGCGCCGGGTCGGCCTGAGCGACCACCCCGAGACCCGGATCTCCGACATCGGCGTGGGCAAGCAGCAGCTCGTGGAGATCGCCAAGGCGCTCTCGAAGCAGGTGCGGCTGCTCATCCTGGACGAGCCGACGGCGGCGCTGAACGACGAGGACAGCGGCACACTCCTCGATCTCATCCTGGAGCTGAAGAACCAGGGCATCACCTCGATCATCATCTCCCACAAGCTGGGCGAGATCCGCCGGGTCGCCGACTCGGTGACGATCCTGCGCGACGGCCGGTCCGTCGAGACCCTCGACGTGAAGGCCCCGGAGACCACCGAGGACCGGATCATCTCCGGCATGGTCGGCCGCGACCTCGACCACCGCTTCCCCGACCGCACCCCGTACTCGGGCGCACCGGACGCGGCACCGGCGCTGGAGATCCGCGACTGGACCGTGCGCCACCCGATCGACCAGCAGCGCAAGGTGGTCGACGACGTGTCGATCCACGTGCGGCGCGGGGAGATCGTCGGCATCGCCGGACTGATGGGCGCGGGCCGCACCGAACTGGCGATGAGCGTCTTCGGGCGTTCCTACGGCCGGTACGCGGGCGGCACGGTCCGCAAGGACGGCGAGGAGATCCGCACCAGGACGGTCGCCGAGGCGGTCCGGCACGGCATCGCCTACGTCACCGAGGACCGCAAGCACTACGGCCTCAACCTCATCGACACCATCAACCGGAACATCTCGCTGGCGGCGCTGGACAAGGTCGCGCGGCGCGGCGTGGTCGACGAGCACGCGGAGCGGCAGGTCGCCGAGGGGTTCCGCACGTCCATGAACATCAAGGCACCGACCGTCTTCGAACCGGTCGGCAAGCTGTCCGGCGGCAACCAGCAGAAGGTCGTCCTCAGCAAGTGGATCTTCGCGGGCCCGGACGTGCTGATCCTGGACGAGCCCACGCGCGGCATCGACGTGGGCGCCAAGTACGAGATCTACACGGTCGTCGACCGGCTCGCCGCCGAGGGCAAGGCGGTCGTCCTCATCTCCTCCGAACTGCCCGAACTGCTCGGCATGTGCGACCGCATCTACACCATGGCCGCCGGGCGGCTCACCGGTGAGGTGGCGCGGGCCGAGGCCACGCAGGAAGTGCTGATGCGCCGGATGACGAAGGACACCCCGGACGAAGACCGGATGACGAAGGACACCCCGGACGAAGACCGGATGACGAAGGACACCCCGGACGAAGAGGTGACCCCATGAGCACGGATGTGACCGACAGGCTCCCGGCCCCGGCACCGCCCGGCAGGGGCGGGGACGCCGCCGGGGGCGGCCTGCTCCGGCTGATGCTGAACGGCCTGCGCCGCAACCTGCGCCAGTACGGCATGCTGATCGCGCTCGGCCTGATCGTGGTCCTGTTCCAGGTGTGGACCGGCGGCGACCTGCTGCTGCCGCGCAACGTCTCCAACCTGGTGCTGCAGAACAGCTACATCCTGATCCTCGCCATCGGCATGATGCTGGTGATCATCGCGGGCCACATCGACCTGTCGGTCGGCTCGCTGACCGCGTTCGTGGGCGCGTTCGCGGCCGTGCTCACGGTGCAGCACGGCGTGGCCTGGCCGGTCGCCCTGGTGCTGTGCCTGCTGGTGGGCGCGGTGGCCGGTGCGGTGCAGGGCCTCCTGATCGCGTATCTCGGCATACCGTCGTTCATCGTGACCCTGGCGGGCATGCTGCTGTTCCGCGGTCTGACAGAGATCTTCCTGAAGGGCCAGACCCTCGGGCCGTTCCCGGACGGACTCCAGAAGCTCGGCAACGGCTTCCTGCCGGAGGTCGGCCCGGACACCGACTACCACAACCTCACCCTGCTGCTCGGCCTCGCGCTGCTGGCCTTCGTGGTCTTCCAGGAGGTCCGGGACCGGGGGCGCCAGCAGGAGTTCTCGCTGGACGTACTGGAGCGCAACGCCTTCCTGCTGAAGCTGGTCGCGATCGCCGCGGCGATCCTCGCGGTCACCCTGCTGCTCGCCAGCTACCAGGGCGCCCCGATCATCCTGATCGTCCTCGGGGTGCTGGTGGTCGGCTACGGCTACGTGATGCGCAACGCCGTCTTCGGCCGCCACATCTACGCGATCGGCGGGAACCTGCCGGCGGCGAAGCTGTCCGGGGTCAAGGACAGGAGGGTCACCTTCCAGGTCTTCCTGAACATGGGTGTGCTCGCGGCGCTGGCGGGTCTGGTGGTCGCCGCCCGGCTGAACGCGGCCTCGCCGAAGGCGGGCCTGAACTTCGAGCTGGAGGCCATCGCCTCGTCGTTCATCGGCGGCGCGTCCATGAGCGGCGGTGTCGGCACCGTACTCGGCGCGATCATCGGCGGTCTGGTCCTCGGCGTGCTGAACAACGGTATGAACCTGCTGAGCGTCGGCACCGACTGGCAGCAGGTCATCAAGGGACTCGCCCTGCTGGCGGCGGTCGGCTTCGACGTGTGGAACAAGCGCAGGTCCGGTTCGTGAGCCGGGCGTGAGCGGTCGCGGTCGTCGCGCCGGCCGTCACCGAGCCGCGTCACCACCCGGCCGGGTCACGGGTTCTCCCAGGCCGCCGGGTCCGCCGCCAGCTGGCGCACCGGGCCGGGGAGTTCGGCCGCGGCGAGGTCGGCCAGGGTGACGCCCTCCAGGATCTTGCGGACGTTCGCGCGCAGGGCGATCCACAGGGGCAGCAGCGGCTCGGCCGTCCCGGTGTAGGTGAGGCTCGACGGGCGTTCGCCCCGTACCGAGACGATGGGGCCGTCCACGGCCCGGATGACGTCCGCGACCGTGGTCTGCGCCGCCGGCCCGGCCAGCCGGTATCCACCGCCCCCGCCACGCCGGCTGGCCACGATCCCGGCGCGTCGCAGGTCGCCGAGGATGCCCTCCAGGAACTTGTGCGGGATGTCCTGTACAGAGGCGATTTCCTCTGCCTTCACCGGGCCGTTACCCTGCCGTGCGGCCAACTCCAGCACCGCCCGTACCGCGTAATCCGCCCGTGCCGAGATCCTCATGGATCCATTGTGGGGCGTACGGCCATGGAGAATGGCCTGACCCGCGCCCCGTAGGATCGCCCGGGAGGAACCCCTTGGCACTCAGCAGACGTACTTTCGGTGCCCTCGCAGGCTCCGCCGCACTCGGCCTGGCCCTGGGCGGCAGCGGTGGCCCGGGGGCGCTTTCGGCGTACGCGGCACGCAGCGTACCGACCGGGCCCGCGCCGGCCCCGCCGAGCGCCGACCGGCGCCGGCACACCATCGGCTACGACCGCTACTCCCTGCTCGTGGACGGCAGGCGGCTCGTGGTGTGGTCCGGCGAGATGCACCCGTTCCGGCTGCCGAGCCCGTCCCTGTGGCGCGACGTCCTTGAGAAGATGCGGGCGCACGGCTTCAACACCGTCAGCGTCTACGTCGCCTGGAACTACCACTCCGCCGCCCCCGGGCACCACGACTTCGGCGGCGTCCGCGATCTGGACCTGTTCCTGCGCACGGCCGCCGAGACCGGCCTGTACGTCATCCTGCGCCCCGGCCCCTACATCAACGCGGAGGTCGACGGCGGCGGCTTCCCCGGCTGGCTCACGGTCACCGAGGGCGTGGCGCGCACCGACGATCCGGTCTACCTGTCGCACGTCGACGCGTGGTTCACGGCCGTGAACCGGATCGCGCGCCGGCACCAGTTCACGGACGGCGGCGGCACGATCCTGCTGTACCAGATCGAGAACGAGTACGACGCCCACGTGGGCGAGCCGGCCGGCCGCGCCTACATGTCCCACCTGTACCGGAAGGTGCGGGCGGACGGCATCGACGTACCCCTCTTCCACAACGACAAGGGCCGCGCCGGCGCCTGGGTCCCCGGTTCGTTCGACACCGGCGGTGAGCGGGGCCGCTGGCTGTACGGCTTCGACGGGTACCCGGCGCCGGACAGTACCCCGCCGGACTGGGGGCGCTACGGCAGCGGCGGGCCCACCGGGGGCGCCTCCGCGAGTCCGCACACGCCGGGTTTCGTGCCGGAGTTCGGCGGCGGCTGGTTCGACCCGTGGGGCGGGGTCACCTTCGGCGGCAAGGGGTACGCCGAGTCCCGGCGGACCCGGGGCGAGTCCTACGAGCGCCGCTTCCACCTCACCAACCTGGCCAACGGCCTGACCCTGCACAACGTCTACATGGCCTTCGGCGGCACCTCCTGGGGCTGGCTGCCCGCACCGGCGGTCTACACCTCGTACGACTACGGGGCGGCCATCGACGAGGCCCGCAACGTCACCGGCAAGATCGTCCCCATGCACCAGCTCGGCCATCTCCTCGGGCGGGTCCCCGACTTCGCCAAACTGGACCGGGCGGCGGACGTCACGGCGAAGGGCCTGAACGTCTACCACCTCACCAACCCGGACACCGAGGCCCATGTGTACGTGGTGCGCAACGACGGCACCGAGGAGGTCACCTCGACCGTGCCGACCGCGGCGGGCGGCCTGGAGGTCACCGTCCCGGCCCGCGACGCCCGGCTGCTGACCACCGGGCTCTCCCTGGGCCACCGGACCCTGCGGTCCAGCACCGCGCAGCCCATGTTCCGGCTGAACACCGGGCGGCAGGACATCGCGCTGTTCACCGGCCGGGGCGGCGAGATGGCGCACCTCGTGCTGGACTGCCCGAGCGAACCGGTCGTCAACCGGCTGGACCCGGACGGCGCCTGGGCGTACACCCAGGGCGCCCTGCACGTGTCCGTGCCGCTCGGCGTCGGCGGGCTCACCCGGGTGCTGGTCGAGGGCGGCGAGAGCGACACGCCGCTGCTGCTCCTGTTCGCCGACGACGCGACGTCCGTACGGCTGTGGCCGTACGACACCCCGTCCGGGACGGTGCTGGTCTACGGCCCCGAGTTGCTGCGCGAGGTCGCGCTCGACGGCTCCGCGGTGCGGCTGACCGGCGACACGGTCGAGGAGAGCGGCCTGGAGGTGTGGGGGCCGCGCGGGGTGGCCACCGTGGCGTGGAACGGCCGGCCGGTGCGCACGCGCGTCACCCGGTCCGGCAGCCTGATGGCCGAGGCGCTGCTCCCGGCCGTGCCGGACATCGCGCTGCCCGCGCTGGGCGGCTGGCGGCGGAAGGCGGAGAACCCCGAGGCAGCGCCGGGATTCGACGACTCGACGTGGCAGGTGGCCGACAAGCGGTCCTCCCACAGCACGACGCCGGTGCCGGCCGGGCAGCCGGTGCTGTTCGCGGACGACTACGGCTTCCACTACGGCGACGTCTGGTACCGGGGGCACTTCGACGGCGCGGACGGACTGGAGTCCGTGTCCCTCTCCTACAGCACCGGCACCCAGGGCATGCTCATGGCCTGGCTGGACGGTGAGCCGCTGGGCGTGCACCGGATGCCGGTGCCGGACGCCGGCACGGCCCGCAAGGGGACCTGGACGGACACGGCGGTGCTCGACCTGTCCGCACTGCCCGCAAAGCGGGCCGAGCGGCTGCGCGAGAAGCTGGCGGCGCCCGGCGGGCATGTGCTGTCCGTGCTGGTGCGGCGCATGCAGCACGACATGGACGGCCGGGCCGAGGACACCCACAAGGCGGCCCGCGGGCTGACCGGGGCCGCCTTCGAGGGGGCCGCGCCCACGGTGCGGTGGCGCGTCCAGGGCGCGCTCGCGCCGGATGCGGTGCGCGGGCCGATGAACCACGGCGGGCTGTACGGGGAGCGGGAGGGCTGGCACCTGCCCGGGTTCGCGGACGGCGGCTGGCGGCGGGCGGGCCTGCCGCGCACCGGCCGGGAGCAGGGCGTGACCTGGTACCGGACGACGTTCCGGCTGTCGGTCCCCGGCGACCTGGACGCCTCGGTCGGGCTGGTCCTGGAGGACGACCCGGCCCGCGCCTACCGCGTACAGATCTTCCTGAACGGCTGGAACCTGGGCCAGTACATCAACGACGTCGGCCCGCAGCACACGTTCGTGCTGCCGGGCGGCATCCTGAACACGCGCGGCCGCAACACCCTGGCCCTGGCCGTCCTGTCCGACGGCACCACGGACTCGGGACCGGGCGAGGTACGGCTGGCGCTGCTCGGCCGCGCGGCCGGAGGGGTGCCGGTGACTCCGGTGGCCTCACCGGGCCGCTGAGGCTACCGGGGTCACCGGGGTCACCGGGGTCACCGGCCCTGCTTACCCCGCGAACGCCGGCTGCGGAAGGCCCCGGCCCACGGCCGGGAACACCAGCAGCGACCCGGACAGCGGGTGCGGTCGCTCCAGTTCGGTGCGGGCCGTCGTGACGTACAGGTCGGTCAGGTCCGCGCCGCCGAAGGCACAGGCCGTCGGGCGGGCCGTGGGCAGGGGAAGGACGCGGTCCAGCGCGCCGTCGGGCGTGTAGCGGCGTACCGCCGCGCCGTCCCACAGGGCCACCCACACACAGCCGTCGGCGTCGACGGCCAGCCCGTCGGGGAATCCGGCGCCCTCCTCGACCTCGGCCAACGGGCGCCGGTCCGTGGCCTGTTCACCGTCGAAGTCGAAGACGTCGATCCGCCGGGTGGGGGTGTCGACGTAGTACATCAGGCGCCCGTCGGGGCTCCAGCCCGTGCCGTTGCTCACCGCGACGGACGGCAGGACCGTGCGGACCGCGCCGGCGCCGGTGACCCGGGACAGCGTGCCGCCGCCCGCCGCCCCGTCGTAGCGCATCGTGCCCGCCCACAGCGCGCCGTCGGGCGCCACGGCGGCGTCGTTCCCGCGGCGGCCGGGCACCGGCTCGTGGTGCAGCCAGTGGAAGGCGCCGTCCGGGTCCAGCAGGCCGATCCCGTCCCGGAGGTTCAGCACCAGGCCGCCGCCGGCGCGCGGCTTCACGGCGCCGACGTGCTGCTCGGTCGTGCGGACCGTGCGGCGGCCGGAGGCGGGATCGTAGCCGTGGACCCGCATGCCGAGGATGTCGATCCAGATCAGACGGCCCGTCGCCGCGTCCCACGTCGGTCCCTCGCCGAGGGTCGCCTCGGCCCGCACCGCCACCTCGTACTCCGTCATGCCGCCCTCCGGTGGCCCAGGCGCTCCGACAGTTCGACCGCACCCTTGGCGGCCAGTTGCGCCAGTTCGGCCAGCCGCTCGTCGCTCCAGCGGATCATGGGTACGGAGATGGACAGTGCGGCGACCACCTGGCCGGTGCGGTCGCGGACCGGGGCCGCGACACAGCTGACGTCCGGGTTGGACTCGCGGTTCTCCACCGCGACGCCGCGTTCCCGGATCGCCGCCAGTGCCTCGCGCAGCACGCCGGGATCCGTGATGCTGTCGGGGGTCATGGCGGCCAGTCCGGCCCCGTCCGGAATGCGCGCGGCCAGCTCCGGCTCGGGCAGCGAGGCCAGCAGCATCTTGCCGACCGAGGTGCAGTGGGCGGGCAGTCTGCGGCCGGCCGCGGACACCATGCGCACCGCGTGCGTGGAGTCGACCTTGGCGATGTAGATGACGTCCGTGCCGTCGAGGATCGCCACGTGCACGGTCTCGTCGCAGGTCTCGGCGACCGCGCGGGCGACCTGCTGGCCCTCGGCGGCGAGGTCGAGCCGCTCGGCGTAGTGGCTGCCGAGCTGGTAGGGACGCACCCCGAGCCGGTACTGTCCGGGCTGTCCGGGTACGGGCACGATGTACTGGCGGGCGGCGAGCGTGGTGACCAGCTCGTGCACGGTGGTGCGCGGCAGGCGGAGCCTGCGCACGATGTCGGGGGCGGAGAGCGTCCCGTCCCCGTCGAGGAACAGCTCCAGTATGTCGAGAGCCCGGGTCACGGCGGGTACGAGGCGTCCCATCCTCCGGCCCCCTCCCTTGATCAGCGCCCGCGTCCGTTCGAGATTTCAACAGGCGATCGACATGACGAACAAAGGCTAGTCATGGGGAGTTGCCCCGGCAACGGGTGTGTACCCGGCCGGTGAGCGACGATGGTGCCCATGCCGTCCTCCGCCAAGCGTCCCACCGCCCCCTTCACCCCGCTCGACTTCCAACTGGTGCTGTTGCGCCGGATGGCCGACCACAACCCCGGTCTGGTCGAGGACGCACGGCACGAGCTGGGCGTGTCGATCGCGGACATGCGGGAGGCCAACAAGCGGTGGCAGGCGATGCTCCGCTCCCCAAGGCCGCGCCCGGCGGCCGGCCGGTACCGCTCGGTGCTCGGCGCGCCGGAGTCGGAGGGCAAGCGGACCATCGGCGACCTGGAGTGCGCGGTGTGGCGGTGGCCGGTCCCGCTCTGGCCCGACCTGCGCTTCGAGGTGCTGGTCGCGGCCACCGGAGCGGTCTGGAACGAGTGGCTGGTCCGCGCGCCGGGCGCCGCCGCGCCGCGCCTCGCCGTCCTCGACGACCTCACCCCCTGGTCGTGCACGGTGGACGAGGCGGCCCGCGCCTTCGCCCCGGTCCGCCCCCTGGAGGGCACGGCGCCGACCCGCTGGGGCCTCGCCTTCGCGGCCCCCGACGCGAGCGGCGTTCGGCACGAGGTCGTCGCCGAGTTCACGTGGGGGTTGTTGCAGAGGACTGCCGTCGTGGGGGCGTGACGGGGACTGCCGTCTTGGGGGACGTGACGGGGCGTAGGTCGGGTGCAGGTGCGTTGTGGCTGGGCGCGCAGTTCCCCGCGCCCCTCTCGGGGCGCGTCACCCGCGGCGTCGGCGGTGCTCAGCCAGGGGCAGCCCCGACACGGACGTAGGCCGAGTGCGCGTGCATCGTGGCTGGGCGCGCAGTTCCCCGCGCGCCTCTCGGGGCGCGTCAGCCGTGGCGTCGGCGGTGCTCAGCGGGTCGCCGCCGCGACCATCGCCGTCGCCACCGTCGGCAGCGATGCCGGGTGCAGGAAGAGGAAGAGGTTCGGTTCGACCAGTTCCAGTTCCATCACTCGGGGTTCGCCGTCGTCGCCGTCGACGAGGTCCACGCGCGCGTACAGCAGCTCCGGCGTGTCCGGCACGGCGGCCAGCGCGCGCCCGGCGACGGCGAGTTCGGCCGGTGTCGGCGTCCACGGCTCCAGGTCGGGATGGGCCACCTTCTGCGCGTCGTACGCCGTGCCGGGCGACAGGACGGCCCGCTTGCGGCTGGCGTGCAGCGGCCGGCCGCCGAAGAACTGAAGGGCGCGCTCGCCGCCGACGTCGATGCCGCGGACGTAGGGCTGCACGATCGCGGTCAGCCCCTCCTCGTGCATCCGGGCCAGCTGCCGCAGGGCCGTCGCACGGTCGCCGGGCGCGTAGCGGGCGGCGTACCGGGCGCCCGCGCCGAAGGTCGGCTTCACGACGAACTCGTGGTCGTCGGGGAGGACGACGGGATCCCCGGGCGCGAGGTAGCGGGTCGGCACGACGGGCACCCCGGCCGCCGCGAGGTCCCCCAGATACCGCTTGTCGCTGTTCCAGCGCACGACGGCGGCCGGATTGGCCAGCCGGGTCGCCTCCCCGGTCCGCTCCGCCCACGCCACGAACTCCGCGGCCCGCCAGCTGTAGTCCCAGGTGGAGCGGATGACGGCGAGGTCGAAGCCGCTCCAGTCGACACCGGGGTCGTCCCAGTGCACGGCGGCGGCCTCGGCCCCGGCGTCCGTCAGCGCCCGTATCAGGACCGGCAGGTCGCGGTCCCGGTTCGGCTCGGTCCCGGGGTCGTAGGTGACGAGTGCGATGCGGGGCACGGCGGGCTCCCTCGGCGTACGGGCTGTTGACGAACGGCAGGCTAACCGCCGCAACCGCAACCACGGCAACGGGTTTGACCTTCCCCCTCGGTGAAGCCGCAGCATCGATGGCGGGACGACGAGGAGCACGTACCCGGAGGGTGGGGCATGGAGATGCTGACGATCGGTGCCTTCGCGAAGGCCGGCCGGCTCTCGCCGAAGGCGCTGCGCCTGTACGACGAACTGGCGCTGCTGCGCCCCGCGCGGGTCGATCCGCACACCGGCTACCGGTACTACGCCGTCGGGCAGTTGGAACAGGCACGGCTGGTGGCGTGGCTGCGCCGCCTGGGCATGCCGCTCGCCGGCATCCGCGAGGTCTGCGCGCTGGCACCGGCCGAAGCCGCCCGGGAGATCCGCGCCCACTGGGCGCGGGTGGAGGCGGAGACAGCCGTACGGCGGGACCTCGCCGCGTTCCTCGTCGACCACCTGACCGCAGCGTCGAGGAAGGACACCATCATGCTGGAACTGCGTTATTCCGCCCATTCCGACATCGGACGGGTGCGACCGGCCAACCAGGACACGGCGTACGCGGGCGCCCGGCTGCTCGCCGTGGCCGACGGGTGCGGGCCCGCCGGTGCCCGCGCGAGCAGCGCCGCCGTGGAGGCGCTGAAGTTCCTGGAGAGCACGGAGCTGCCCGCGGGCAGCGTCCTGAACCTGCTGGAGGACGCCGTCGACGGCGCGCGCCGGGCCGTCGAGGACGTGGCCGCCGAGGCGCCGGAGGCCGGTACCACGCTGACCGCGCTGCTGCTGACGGGCTCGCGGCTGGCCCTGGTGCACATCGGGGACACGCGCGCCTATCTGCTGCGCGACGGCGGCCTGTTCCGGATCACCCACGACCACACCGTGGTCCAGTCGATGATCGACGAGGGCCGGCTGACCCCCGAGGAGGCCACCGCCCACCCGCAGCGTGCCCTGCTCCTGAAGGCGCTCGGCGGTGGTGAGCCGAGTGCGGACCCGGACCTGAAGCTGCACGACGCGCTGCCCGGGGACCGGTACCTGCTGTGCTCCGACGGCCTGACCGGGGTCGTACCGGACGACCGGATCGCGCACCTGCTGGCCGCGGCGCCCGCCCCGGACGCGGCGGTCCACGCCCTGATCACCGAGGCGAACGCCACGGGCGGCCCGGACAACGTCAGCTGCGTCGTCGCCGACGTGGCAGAGGTGGGGACGGCGGCCTGATCCCGCGCCGGGCCGGCGCGCCTGACGAGCGGCGGGCCTGACGAGCAGCGGGCCCGACAAGCGGCGGGCCTGACGAGCGGGCTCCGCGCCGAACGGGCCGGCCCGCCGTCTGGGCCGCCTGCCGCCCGCCGTCTGCCGCCTGCCGCCCGCCGCCTGCCGGGCCCCGTCCCTCCGCACCCGCCGATCCGACCGAATCCCGCGCCGTCGCCCCACCGCCGCCGCCCTGATCCTCTACCGTCGGGAGAACAGGTGGGTCCGGAGCGCCGTGCCGGTGCTCCCCGACGGCTAAGGAGTGCGTCTCGTGTCCTCCCTCTTTCCGGCCCTGGCGGACGCTCCGGGCGAGCGGGTCGCCCTGCGGTTCGGCGCGCGATCGCTGACGTACGCCGAGTTGGGGGCCGCCGCGGGCGCCGTGGCCGCCCAGGTGCGCGGCGCGGGCCGGGTGGCCGTGTGGGCGACCCCGGAGCTGGAGACGGCCGTCGCGGCGGCGGGCGCCCTGCTCGCCGGGGTGGCCGCCGTACCGCTGAACCCGAAGTCCGGGGAGCGGGAACTCGCCCACATCCTCTCCGACAGCTCCCCCTCCCTGGTGCTGGCCGCGCCCGGCGCCCGGCTCCCGGCGCCCCTGGACGGCCTGACCCGGATCGACGTGGACGCGCACGGCGGCGGCGACGCCCCCGAGGACCGCGCCGCGGCGGAGGACCCCGCACTGATCGTCTACACCTCCGGCACCACCGGCCCGCCCAAGGGCGCGGTGCTGCCCCGCCGCGCGCTCGCCACCACCCTGGACGCGCTGGCCGACGCCTGGCAGTGGACCGCGGACGACGTGCTGGTGCACGGGCTGCCCCTGTTCCATGTGCACGGGCTCGTGCTGGGCGTCCTCGGCCCGCTGCGCCGCGGCGGCTCGGTACGGCACCTGGGGCGGTTCAGCACCGAGGGCGTGGCCCGGGAGCTGAACGACGGCGCGACCATGCTGTTCGGCGTGCCGACCATGTACCACCGCATCGCCGAGGCCCTGCCCGAGGATCCCGGCCTCGCCAAGGCGCTGGGCCGCGCCCGGCTGCTGGTCTCCGGCTCGGCCGCGCTGCCGGTGCATGACCACGAGCGGATCGCGGCCGCGACCGGACGCCGGGTGGTCGAGCGGTACGGGATGACCGAGACCCTGATGAACACCAGCGTGCGGGCCGACGGGGAGGCCCGCGCGGGCACGGTCGGGGTGCCGCTGCCGGGCGTGGAGCTGCGGCTGGCGGAGGAGGACGGCACCGTCCTCGCCGCGTACGACGGGGAGACCGTCGGCGAGATCCAGGTGCGCGGCCCGAACCTGTTCACCGAGTACCTGAACCGGCCCGACGCGACGGCCGCCGCCTTCACCGCCGACGGCTGGTTCCGCACCGGCGACATGGCGGTGCGGGAGCCGGACGGCTACGTCCGGATCGTGGGGCGCAAGGCCACCGACCTGATCAAGAGCGGGGGTTACAAGATCGGGGCGGGCGAGATCGAGAACGCGCTGCTGGAGCACCCGGGGGTGCGGGAGGCGGCGGTCACCGGGGAACCGGACGCGGACCTGGGCGAGCGGATCGTGGCCTGGATCGTCCCGGCTCAGCCGCAGACACCGCCCGCCGCCGAGGAGTTGGCCGATCACGTGGCCGCCCGGCTGGCCCCGCACAAACGGCCGCGCGTGGTCCGCTACCTCGACGCGCTGCCCCGCAACGACATGGGCAAGATCATGAAGCGGGCGCTGTCGGCCGATGTCTGAGCGGCCGTCGGCACGGGAGGTCCTGACCCTGGTCACGGACGAGGGCACCTTCCGTGAGCTGCCCCACGGCACCCGGCACGCACCGGTCGACGGACCGCTCGGCTGGCCCGGCTACGACGCCTCGCGCGCCCGCGCCGCCGAGCGCACCGGCGAGGACGAGTCCGTCGTCTGCGGCACGGCGGGCGTCGGGGGCACCCGGGCCGTACTGATCGCGTTCGAGTTCGGCTTCCTCGGCGGCTCCCTGGGCGAGCGCACCGGTGACCGCCTGGAGTCGGCGTACCGGCACGCCCGAGCACACCGGCTGCCGGTCGTCACGCTGATCGCCACCGGCGGCAGCCGGATGCAGGAGGGCATGCTCGCACTGGCCCAGCTCCAGCGGGTGGCCCGGGAGTCCGCGCTCACCCGGGCGGCCGGTCTGCCGCACCTGGCGGTCCTGCGGGACCCGACGACCGGCGGCGGCTGGGCCACCCTGGGCGCCGGGGCCGACGTGGTCCTCGCGCTGCCGGGTGCCCAGGTGGGCTTCGCGGGGTCCCGGGTCCGGCCCCCGGACGCGGATCCGTCGGCGTACACGGCCGAGGCGCAGGTGGCGGCGGGTTCGGCGGACGCGGTGGTACGGCCCGAGGAGTTGCGGGAGACGCTGGGGCGCTGGCTGCGGCTGCTCACCACGCCCGCGCCGCGGGCCCCCGTACCCCGCGCCCTGGGCAGCGCCGGCCTCCCGGCCACCGGGTGGGCGGCGGTCGGCCGCGCCCGCGCCCCCGGACGCCCCCGCGCCCACGCCTACCTGGACGCGTACTTCGCCCACCGGGTCGCTCTCGGCGGCGACCGCGCGGGCGGTACGGATCCCGAGGGCATGCTGTGCGGGTTCGGCGAGTCGGACGGCCGCGGCGTGGCGTACGCGGCGCAGACGGGGGTGGCGGCCCGGCCCGCCGGGTACCGCGCCGCGGCCCGGCTGATCCGGCTCGCGGACCGGCTCGGCATACCGGTGCTGACGCTGGTGGACACGCCGGGCGCCGCCAACGACGCGGAGGCGGAGCGGCAGGGGGCCGGCGCCGCGATCGCCGAGGTGTTCGCGGCGGTGGCCGCCGCCCGGGTGCCGATCACCACGCTGGTCATCGGCGAGGGCGGCTCCGGCGGGGCGCTCGCGCTGGCCGCGCCCGGCAACACCTGGGCCACGCCGGACAGTTACTTCTCGGTGATCGCCCCCGAACTCGCCGCGGCCATACTCAAGCGCCCGCCCGAGGAGGCCGCGGCGACCGCGGACCAGTTGCGCATCCGGCCGCAGGATCTGGTGGAGCTGGGCGTGGGGCCCGCCCGCCGCGCCCCCCCCCCCCCCCCCCCGCCCCCGGCAACGTGTAGGCCCACCCCCCCCCGCCAAACCGGGTCCCCCAAACGCCCATGTGGTGCCCGGGCCGG
>NZ_JBHJUV010000025.1:0-83153 GCF_042268025.1 Streptomyces sp. NPDC056161 | reverse complement strand
CGCAGCGGGCCGCTGTATCTGTTGGAGCGGGGGGTGGTCCGGGGCGTATTCACCGCCGCGGACCACCCCGGGCCCGGAGCTACTTGACGGCCACCGCCCGGACGATCTCCTGGGTCACCGATCCGCCCTTGTCGTCGCGGGCCGTGGCGCGCAGGGAGACGTGGGCGGCGTCACGGGGCACGGTCAGCGTCCCGTGCCAGGCGGCCCCGGGGTCGACGGTGAGCGCGACCGGCCGCCAGGTCGTGCCGTCGTCGTACGACACGTCGAGCGTGCCGCCGCCGAGCCTGCCGGTGCCGGCCGCGCCCGCCACGTACGCGGCGCCCAGCCGCACCGGCACCCGGCCGTCGGCCACCCGGCCCGCGAGATCGGTGCCGACGTCGAAGGAGAGGTTGATCAGCGGGAGGCCGGTCCAGCGGTCCTCGGGGGTGGCCGCCGACCTGAAGGTCCACTCGGCGTGGCCCCGGGTGGCCCGCCCCCAGCGCCCGGCGTCCAGGGCGGTGTCGGTGACCACCTTGTACGTGTGCTCGTCGGCGGGCGCGTCTTCCACGTAGGCGGCGGAGCCCTGCCGCCGGTCCACCTCGGCGCCGTCCAGGTACACCGCGGTGTCCTGGGTCATTCCGGAGCCGTCGCTCCACACGTCGCCGAAACCGGTGTGGTCGGGTCCGGAGTCGCCCCACCCGGGGGTGTTGAACTGGAGCCGGCCGCCGGACCGCTGCTGCCCGAAGCCGAGCCCGGTGCCCAGCCACGGGTGCCACACCGGGCGGAACCAGTTCAGCGCGGTCCGGGACCCGCCCGGGTAGCTGACCAGTCCGCCGCGTTCCTCCAGCGCGCCGCCGGCGGCGGTCACCGACTCGTGCCACTGCTGCCCGGGGCCGGTGGAGACGTGGTCGGTCCGTTCGGCGGGCAGGTCGACGCGCTCCTGGAAGCCGAGGCCGATGGGGAAGGCGTCGGTGATCGAGTACCGGAACTCGCCGCCGTCGCCCGGCTGTACGGCGTGGAACTTCACGTCCAGCGTGGCTAGTGCCTCGGCAGGCAACGTTTGCCCGTCAAGGAGCGGCGTTCGGTGCGTGCTCTCGGTGTGCCGGCCGGAAGTCCTCGTACTGGATGTACTTGGGCTTTCGGCCGGTGCGGCGAGTGGGGGTCCCCCCTGCTCGAAGAGCTTGGGGGAGCGTGCCGGGCGTCGCGACGGGGCGAACGTTGCCTGTCGGGGCACTAGCCCGCGTCCGGACGGTGCGTAGGTCAGGTCCCGGTCCGGAACGGCGCCCCGGTGGCCCTCCGAAAGGTCGTACACGTAGGGCGAGTCGCGGGTGCCCGTCATGTCGACGCGGCCGGCCGCGCGCAGCTTCGCGGCGTCCGCGGCGTTCACCGTGGCGATCTGCAACGGCCGGTCGGCGTTGTCGTCCGTGCCCCACCAGGCCATCAGCCGGCCGGGCGCGTCGTCGGTGACGAACAGCGCCTTGGCGCCCGCGTCCTGCGCGGCGCGGGCGAGCGCGGCCGGGTCGGCGCCGTCGGCGAGCCGGGCGAGCACGGCCTTGCCCGCCACCCCGCGCTCCCCGGTGAGCGGACCGTCGCCGACGTCCACCAGCGGCAGCCTGCTGCGGCCCTCGATGAGGGTGCCGCCCGACTGGACGGTGGCCTCCCCGAGCCCCTTGACGTCGAGCAGCGGCCGGGCGAGCCGCCACACCGTCCGGTACTCGAAGCTGCCCCGGGTGACCGGTGCGGTGGGTGCGGCGAAGACGCTGTCGTACGTCAGCGGCACCTGGACCGCGCCGAACAGGTCGGCGCCGTCCGCCTGCCGGTCGTACTCCATGGTCAGCTGGCGGGTCTCGGTGCGGTCGGGGACCTCGGTCCGCAGCTCGCGCAGCGTCCGCCCGTCCAGGGTGACGTCCTGGTCCCGGTCCAGGGTGATCTCGGGTGCGGCGAGGAAGCCGAGGCCGAGCGAGTCGGCGCCGTGGCTGCCGCGCACGTCCAGGAAGGAGGTCAGGGCGTACGTGCCGGGCTGGAGCCGCAGCTCCAGGGTGCCCGAGGTCCCGACCCGGGCCGGTACCGCGTCGGTTCCCTCGGCGAGCCGCCGCACGGTGAGGTCGGCGGCGGCGGGCGCGCCGTCCCGGTCCTTGACGTGCACGGTGAGCGTGTACCGCTCGTCCTCCTTGACCAGCCCGAACACGGTGTGCGCGACCGTGTCGCCGGTGGCGTCGACGGCCGTGATCTGCCCGCTGGTGGTGCCGACCGGCGCGCCCGCGCCGTCGCCGGTCACGGTGGTGGACGCGGTGCCGTGCGCGGGGACGGTGAGTGTGCTGTCGGCGAGGGAGACGACACCGTCCGGCGCACCCCGCACCGAAAGCTTCAACTCTGCTTCGCGGTCGGATGAGTTGGCGTAGGTGACGGTCCTGGTGACGGGCTTGTTCGCCGGGTAGGGCCAGCTGTAGAAGCCGAGGTCGGCGCTGCCGGTGGCGGTCACCCCGGCCGCCACCGCGTCGGGCACGCTCAGCCGGCCCGCGCCCAGTACGTAGGCGGACGCGTCGAGTTGCCGGGACGTCGACATCAGCGCGTCCTTCAACCGCGCGCCGCTCCAGTCGGCGTGCTCCTGGGCGAGCAGCGCGGCCACCCCGGTGACGTGCGGGACCGCCATCGACGTACCGCTCATGGAGGTGTAGTAACCGCTGCCGTCGGCGAGCCCGGAGCGGGCGGCGAGGATGTCGACGCCGGGCGCCGAGATGTCAGGCTTGAGGGCGTTGTCGCCGTAGCGGGGGCCGGCGCTGGTGAAGTAGGCGGCCTGGTCGGCGGAGTCGACCGCGCCGACGGTCAGGGCCGCGTCGGCGGCGCCGGGCGAGCCGATGGACGAGGGCGTCCCGGTGTTCCCGGCCGCGACGACGAACAGCGTGCCCGTCTCCTTCGACAGGGCGTCGAGGGCCTGGGCCATCGGGTCGGTGCCGTCGCTGGGCTCGGTGGAGCCGAGGCTCATCGAGACGATCCTGGCGCGCACGTCCCGGGCCGCCCACTCCATACCGGCGATGATCTGGGACTCGCTGCCCGAGCCCTGGTCGTCGAGCACCTTGCCGACGGCGAGGGCGGCGCCCGGGGCGACGCCCTTCTCCCGGCCGTCCGAGGCGGCCCCGGTGCCGCCGACGGTGGAGGTGACGTGGGTGCCGTGGCCGTTGCGGTCGGCGACGTCCTCCCCCTCGACGAAGCTCTTGCTGGTGGTGACCCGGTCCTTCAGGTCGGGGTGGTCCGGGTCGACCCCGGAGTCGAGGACGGCGACGGTGACGCCCTTGCCGGTCAGCCCGCTGTCCCAGGCCGCCGACGTACCGATCTGGGCGTTGCTCTCGGCCAGGTCGGCCGTGACGCGCCCGTCCAGCCAGACCTTGTCGATCCCGTCCTGCGCGGTGAACGCCCGCCAGAAGGCACGTCCCTTGTCGGCCCGGACGGCGGCGCCGCGCAGGCTCGCCAGGTTCCGGGTCCGCTCGGCGCCGTGGGGCGTGGCGATCCGCGCGCCCTCGTCGTAGGTGATGATCAGCGGCAGCGCGTCGGTACCGGAGTCGGTGAGCCCCTGCCGGATCAGCCCGCTGACGTCGAACAGCCGCCGGTCCAGGGCGCGCGTCCGCAGATAGGGCACGGCCTCGTCCGGTACCACGCTGATGTCGCCGTCGCTCGACTGGGTCCGCACCGCCCCGGTGGCCCCCGCCGGCCGCTCCACGGTCACCGTCTTCTTCCCCTGGCCGAGGTCGGTGACGGTGACCCGGTCGCCGGTGACGAGGGTGACGGTGTTCACGGCGGTGGCGGCGTGCGTGGCCGGGGCGGCGTCCGGGGCGGGCCGGTCCGCGTCGGCGGCCTGCCGCGCGCCCGCCGGGGCCGTCGCCGACAGGGCGAGCACGAGCCCGGCGGACAGCAGGGTGGCACCGCGTCTGACTGGTCCTCTGGTCATCCACGTCTCTTCTCGTTCGCGTGCGTCGAGTCGTCCGTGTGCTACGGGTGTCGTACGTGCGTGCCGAGTGCTGTGAAGAGTCTCACGGGGCTTGTGTCACCGGGGTATTGACGGGGGCCGACGGAAATCTGCCTTGGCAGGTTCCCGCCACTGGCGGCACCGGACGGGCCGAACCGGCGACGCCCCGGGCGCCGTCCACGACAATGAAGCCCGTAGGGGAACCCGGTACGGAGGACCCGGCACGGACACGCCAGTGCGGAGGATCCGGCGTGGGGAGTCCGGTACGGGGAGTCCGGAACGCGGAGTCCGGAACGCGGAGTCCGGCACGGGACGAGAATCCGGGGGGCGGTGGTCGGTATGGCCAGGCTGGTGGAGTTCGAGACCGAGGACGGTGCGGTGGTCGTCGTGGAGACCAACGACGCCGCTCCACCCGGGACCCGGCTCGTGGCCCGCGGCGACGGCCCCGCGGCCACCACCGCCCGCAGCTTCGAGCAGGCCCTGACCGGCGTGCGCGCCGCGGCCCAGTCCGCGCTGCGGGTCTTCCGGGACGGCGCGCTGCGGCCCGACTCGGTGGAGCTGGAGTTCGGGGTGAAGCTCACCGCGGAGACCGGGGCGATCATCGCCAAGGGGACGGCGGAGGGGCAACTGGTCGTCCGCCTGAACTGGTCGGCCGACCGGACGCCGCCCACCGCACCGGTGCCGGAGCCGACGCCGGAGCCGGAGCCCGGCCGGGCGGAACCGTGACCGGCGCCCGGCACAACGCACCACGAGCGCCCGGCCGGACCCACGACTCAGCCGGACCGGCCCGAACCGATCTGAACCGACCCGAACAGGCCCCGCTGAACGGGCCAAACCCACGAGCCCCAGAGCCCCAGAGCCCCGCGAGCCCCACGAGCCCCACGAGCCCCGCAAAACCCCCTCGACAGCCACGACAACCGCGCACCCCACCGAACGCCTACCGACCACGGAATGTCCGCCCGGCGCGACGCGACGCGCCCGTCAGATCCGCCGAACCCCCCATTCAGCGGCACCCCGCCCGGCCCCCTCCAGAAGGCATCGGTCCGATCGGCCGCAGAGGATACGTAAGAGGCCCGCCGTCCGGCGGCAACCGCCACGGCCTGCGCACCCGGGAGGATCTGCCGTGACCGTCAGCCTGGAGCAGTTGCGCCGCTGCCACTTCGCCGTCGACCTGGGCGCGGCCCGTACCCGCGTCTACGTCAAGGGCGCCGGCCTCGTGGTCGACCAGCCGTCCGCGGCCGCCGTGAACACCCGCAACGGCGCGCTCATCGCCGTGGGCGAACTGGCGGAGAAGATGACGGGCCGCACCCCCAGCTACATCCGCGTCGTACGGCCGGTCTCCGGCGGCACCGTCGTCGACATCGAGATGGCCCAGCGAATGCTGCGCCACCTGCTCGGCGACAAGATCCGCCGGGCCCTGCGCCGCAAGACCCGACTGCGCGCCGCCGCCTGCACCCCGCACGACGCCGATCCACTGGCCCAGCGGGCGACGGTCGAGACGCTCGTCGGCCTCGGCGCCCGGCGGGTCGAACTGGTGGACACGCTGATCGCGGCGGCCGTGGGCTGCGGGCTGCCCGTCGAGCGCCCGCAGGGCACGATGATCGTCGTGTGCGGAGCCGCCGCCACCCAGGTCGCCGTCCTCTCGCTCGGCTCGATCGTCACCGCCGAGCGGATCCCGGTCGGCGGCGAGGCGGTCGACAACGCGATCGTGCAACACCTGCGGCTCCAGCACGAGTTGATGCTGCCCAGCCAGTCGGTACGGCCCCTGCAACTGGCCCTGTCCGGCAACGGCCTCACCCCGCACGGCCCGGAGTCGACCGAGATCCACGGCCGGGACGTGGCCACCGGCCTCGCGCGCAGCGTGCGGGTCGACACCGCCGCCGTGCGCGATGCCATCCAGACCCCGCTGACCGCCGTGCTCGACGGCATCGGCAAGGTGCTCCGGGGCTGCCCGCCCGACCTGGTCGCCGACCTGGTCGACGTGGGGATCGTGATGGTCGGCGGTTCGGCGCTGCTCCCCGGTCTCGACAAGATGCTGCGGGACGCGACCGGGATGCCGGTGAACATCGCCGAACGGCCCGACGTGTGTGCCGTCCAGGGCATCGGCGCCATGCTGGAGGGCAAGATCGAACCACTGATCCTGGACCCCCTGGCCGCCTGAACCGGCCGCCGCATCAGGGCCGCCCACCGCACCACGACCGCCCGCGGCACCACGGACGACGGCCGCACCACGGACGACGGCCGAACGATCGACGGCCCCCTCGCGGGACCTTCTCTCAGAACACCCGTCAGTACGGCAGGATGCGCCCCGAAGGGGTCCTGCGGTCGATCTCCTGCCCGCGGGGGGCGGCGGGCCGACGGCTGACACGAACCCGGATCCGGCGGTCCATGGCGCCCTCCTCATGCTGCGCGGTGTCTCGTCCTGATCGTCCTGCCCTGCTCGGGCCGTGCCGAAGCCCACGAGCCCGCACGAAAACGGAAGTTCGGTCACTGGGGCCACAGCAGCACGACGGGCCACCCCGACCGGCCACCCCGGCCACCCCGACCGGACGACCGCACCCGCGCCTTCCGAAACCGCCCGACAAGCCGCCGTGACCGGCCACTTGACCCGACGAACCGTCGTGCAAGGCCCGGCCCAGGAGCAGCGGCGCGGGTTCCGGGGGGAGTTGGGTCCCGGCCGGTCTCCGGCCCCGGAGGCGAGCGAGGTGGGCGAACCACGAACCCCGACCCCACGCCCGCAGCCGGCTGACCGCCCCCGTCACCACGCACGAAGGCACCACGCGCGAAGGCACCACGCACAGACAGTGGTGATCCAACCCCGCCCCACGGGTCCCCCAGCGCCAAGCCGAGCCGACCGACGCGAAGCCGCCGCCAGCCGCCGCCAGCCGTTGCCGGCCGCTGCTCAGAAGATGCAACGCGTCTCCTCGCCGGTTACTCTGAGTCATGTCGAGGAGGTGGTCGACAAGCTCCTTCGACGGCCCTCCGCCGGAGCCACGGTTCCACGGATTCTTCGGGCGGGCGGCCCCGGACGGCCTGGCTGTGCGGGAGACGTGATGGCGACGGTACGGGAGTGCAGCTTCGAGCTGTTGCGCTCGCTGGGCATGACGACGGTGTTCGGCAATCCCGGGTCGAACGAGCTGCCGTTCCTGGACGGGCTGCCCGCGGGATTCCGCTATGTCGAGGGCCTGCAAGAGGCCGCCGTACTGGGCATGGCCGACGGATACGCGCAGGTGACGGGCCGTGCCACCCTGGTGAATCTGCACGCGTCGGCCGGGCTGGGCAATGCCCAGGGGATGCTGGTGAACGCTCGTACGGCTGGCTCGCCGCTGGTGCTGACCTCCGGGCAGCAGGTACGCGCGGCGCTGCCGGTGGAACCGCTGCTGACGATCGTCGACGCCACCGTCCAGCCCCGCCCGCTGGTCAAGGGCAGCTGGGAACCCGCCCGGCCGCAGGACGTGCCCGCCGCGCTGGCGCGGGCTGCCCGGCTCGCGGTGCTGCCCCGGTCCGGGCCGACCTTCGTCTCCGTACCCCTCGACGACTGGGCGGCCCCGGCCGACGACGCCGGAGCGGTCCGGCTGCTGGGCCGCCGGACGATCGCCACCCGCTCGGCGGCCGACCCCGAGGCCCTGGCCCGGCTCGCCGAGCGGTTGACGCAGGCCCGCAACCCCGTGCTGGTCGTGGGGGAGGACACCGACGCCTGCGGCGGCTTCGACCTCGCGGTCCGGCTCGCCGAGCGCCGTGCCCTGCCCGTCTGGCACGCCCCCTCGCCCTACCGGTGCGCCTTCCCGACCCGGCACCCGGCCTTCCGCGGCCTGCTCACCCCGGGCCTGGCACCCCTCGCGCGGCAGTTGGACGGCCACGACCTCGTGCTGGTCGTCGGCGCGCCGGTGTTCCGCTACCACCCGTACCTGCCCGGCCCCGTCGTCCCCGACGGCGCACAGCTGGTGCTGGTCACCGCGGACACCGACGCGATCGCCCGCGCCCCGGTCGGCGACGCGGTCCTCGGCGACCCGGCGCTGGTCCTGCGCCGGCTCCTCGACACGCTCCCGCAGGCCGACCGCCCCGCGCCGGAGCCGCTCGCGGCGCCCGAGCCGGCCCGGGGACCGGGTCTGGGCCCGGAGGTGATCGCGGACATCGTCGCGCGGGTCATGCCGGACGACACCACGGTCGTCTGGGAATGCCCCGTCATCGAGGCGGCGCTGTGGCAGCGCATGCCCGTCACCCGGCCCGCTCAGTGGTTCGGTCCCGGCGGCGGAGGACTCGGTTTCGGCATGTCCGCCGCCGTCGGCGTCCAGCTCGCCCGCCCCGGCGCTCCGGTCCTGGCCGTCGTGGGCGACGGTTCCGCCCAGTACACCCTCCCCGCCCTGTGGACCGCGGCCCAGCTGAACCTCCCCGTGACCTGGCTGATCGTCAACAACGGCGCGTACGCCGTCCTCAAGGACTTCGGCCGCCTCCTGAACACCCCCGACTCCCCCGGCCTCGACCTGCCCGGCATCGACCACATCGCCCTCGCAGCCGGTTACGGCGTCCGCGCCGAGCGTGCCACCGACGCCACCGCGCTCACCGACCTGCTCCACTCGGCCCTGCGCTCCCCGGACCCGGTCCTGGTCGACGCCCCGTTCAACCACTGCGGGAGATGACGGACTTCGCCCGCGGTTCGTACGGGTTCACCCGAAGGGAGAACGGCCGACTGCAGCAACGGCCCCGGACGGGGACGCGGCCACGGATCGGGGCGGCCGTCCTCGCCGTTCAGGACGCCAGGCGGTCGGCGGGTGGCTTCTGGTCCGTCGGGGTGCGGACCCGGGCCCGGCTCCGGCCCCTCGGCAGGATCACGCCGACCGGACGGCCCCGCCGGACCCGGCCGCGCGGCGGCCTCCGCGCACCGGTCCGGCCGCACGTCCCCCGCGGGCCCCCTGCCGGTGCCCAGGATCTTGGACTGAACGAATGAACGGGAACCGCGGCGCTGGCGTGGCAGCCCCCACTCCTACGTTTCCGCAGCTAGAAACGGTCCTGCTGCACGTGCGGTGGTGGGGCGGGTGGGACTCGAACCCACGGCCGACGGATTATGAGTCCGCTGCTCTAACCGGCTGAGCTACCGCCCCATAGCGGCGTGTCGCGTACAAGTGTGCGCGCCGTCTGCCGCAGCATAGCCGCTCATACGATCTCCTGCCTCGGCTGGTCGGCTCTACATGACCTTGAGGACTCCCCTTCGGACCGGACGGTTCCCGGGACGCGGAACAGACATGAAAAAGGACCCCTATGGGGTCCTCGTTCAGCATGCTCCCCCGACTGGACTCGAACCAGTAACCTGCCGGTTAACAGCCGGCTGCTCTGCCAATTGAGCTACGGAGGACCGAGCTCCCCCGACTGGACTCGAACCAGTAACCTGCCGGTTAACAGCCGGCTGCTCTGCCAATTGAGCTACGGAGGAATGCCTCGTTGCATCGAACGTACCCACCCGGGTATCCGCCAGGGGGCGCGCGCTCGCTGCGACACATAGATTAGCGCAAGCAGGGGGGTGCTCCGCCAATCGGTAGTCTCCTGCGCCGAATGCCGCACCAGCAGACCTATGCAAGGGAAGGGTGGCCGCCATGCGCTACCGGCTCACATTCGTCGCAGGACTCGCCCTGGGTTACGTACTGGGCACCAGGGCCGGCCGCGAGCGCTACGAGCAGCTGAAGAAGTCCGCTCGGCAGTTCGCGCAGAACCCCGCCGTCCGCAACACCGCGGAGACCGCGGCCCAGCAGGGGCGGCAGATCGCGGGCCGGGCGCTGCACACGGTGAGCGACAAGGTCGGCGACCGCATGCCCGACTCGGTGGCCCACCGGGTCCGCACCCTCCGCGACCGCACCACCGCCACCTCCGGCGAGGACGACTGGGGCACCAGCAACACCTAGCCACCGGGGCCGCGGGGGTAGTGCGCACCCCACCGGGGCCGCGGGGGTACTGCGCACCCGACCACTCCCCACCCGCACCGGGCACAACCCCCGCGACCCACCCCAGGGGCGCGGGGAACCGCGCGGCCACGACCCACCCACACCCGACACAAAAGCCGCACCCCACACCTCCAGGGGCGCGGGGAACCGCGCAACCAGCCACAACCCACCCGCACCCGGCACGACAGCCGTATCCCCACACCACTCCCTCGCCCCCACGACACCCCCACCCCACCGCCCCCGGCCGAAGCAAGCGCAGCGATACGGCAGAATTCGGTCCATGGGGATAGTCGCCGGCCTGGACAGCTCGCCCGATTTCACGCGCATCGTCGTCTGCGACACGGACACGGGAGCCGTGCTCCGGCAGGGCTATGCGCCGCACCCCGTGGAGAACGCCGACGGTGGGCGCCCCTCCGACATCGACCCGCAGGCGTGGCTGCTCTCCCTCGGGGAGGCGGCCGGCGGCGGGCTGCTGGAGGGCGTTCAGGCGATCGGCGTGTCCGCGCAGCAGAACGCGCTGATCCCGCTCGACGCACAGGGCAACACGGTGCGACCCGCGCTGGTGGGCGGCGACAAGCGGGCGCAGGTCGCGGCGGCGGACCTGGTCGACGCGCTCGGCGGCCGGGAGGCGTGGGCGCAGGCGGTGGGCAGTGTGCCGCAGGCCGCGCAGCCCGTGACCAAACTGCGCTGGCTCGCCAGGAGCGAAGCCGACAACGCCCGGCGCACCGCGCTGCTGCTCCAGGCCCACGACTGGCTGGTGTGGCAGTTGCTGGGCCGGCCGGCCCAGCGGACCACCGACCGGGGCGGGGCCTCCGGGACCGGCTACTGGTCCGCGGCCACCGGTGCCTACCGGCCCGACCTGGTCGAGCTGGCGCTGGGTCATCAGGCCGCGCTCCCCGAAGTGATCGGTCCGGCGGACGCGGCCGGCCGGACACCCGAGGGGCTGCTGATCTCCGCCGGTACCGGCGAGACGATGGCCGCCGCCTTCGGGCTGGGCATCGGACTGGGTGACGCGGTGGTGTCGCTGGGCGCCTCCGGCTCGGTGATGGCCGTCCATCCCGAGGCGCTCGCCGACCAGTCCGGGATGATCACCTCGCTCGCCGACGCCACCGGCCTGCACCTGCCGGTCGTCACCACCCTGAACGCCGTACGGGCCCTGCGCGGCACCGCCGAACTGCTCGGCCTGGACGGCCTGGACGCCCTGTCGGAGCTGGCGACGAAGTCGACGCCGGGGGCGCACGGGCTGGTGCTGCTGCCCTACCTGGAGGGCGAGCGGACCCCGCAGCTGCCGCACACCGCCGGGACCCTGGCGGGTCTGCGGCGGGAGTCGATGAAGCCGGAGCACCTGGCGCGGGCCGCCTTCGAGGGCATGCTGTGCGGTCTCGCGGACGCGCTGGACGTGCTGCGCGGGCGGGGCGTGGAGGTGCGGCGGGTCTTCCTGCTCGGGGCGGCGGCGGAACTGCCCGCGGTGCAGGCCGCGGCGCCCTCGCTGTTCGGCACGCAGGTCGTGGTGGTGCGCCCGGCCGACTACGCCGCGATCGGCGCCGCCCGGCAGGCCGCCTGGGCGCTGGGCGTGTCCCAGGGCACGCTCGATCCGCGTACCCCGCCGGTCTGGCAGGACGCGGAGGCACAGACCTTGGAGCCGGGTGACGACCTGGCCGTGGGGCAGGCGGTGCGGCAGCAGTTCGTATCGGTACGGGAGCAGCTCCACCCCGGGGCATTTCCGGCGTAGGGGGTGGACTTTGCCCATTCTCGACCTGAGTCGGTGCCGCAACTGGATTAATCGGTTGAGGTAACGCGGGTGGAGTGTCCGACGATAGGGGCGAAGGGCGCACCGACCCGTCCACCGCCGACTCCGAGAGACCCAGCGTGCTCATACGACTTCTGCGAACCTATCTGAGGCCCTACAAAAAACCGATAGTCCTCCTGGTGCTGCTGCAACTCCTGCAGACCTGCGCCACCCTCTACCTGCCCACGCTCAACGCGCACATCATCGACAACGGCGTCGTGAAGGGTGACACGGGTTACATCCTGTCCTTCGGCGCGCTGATGATCGGCATTTCACTCGCCCAGGTCGTGTGCAACATGGGCGCCGTCTACTACGGCGCGCGGACCGCGTCCGCGCTCGGCCGGGACGTGCGGGCCGGCATCTTCGACAAGGTGCAGTCCTTCTCCGCGCGTGAGGTCGGCCACTTCGGCGCGCCGTCGCTCATCACCCGTACGACGAACGACGTGCAGCAGGTCCAGATGCTGGTACTGCTGACGTTCACGCTGATGGTGTCCGCGCCCATCATGTGCGTGGGCGGCATCATCCTGGCGCTCGGCCTGGACGTTCCCCTGTCGGGGGTCCTGGTCGCGGTCGTACCGGTGCTGGGCATCTGTGTGACGCTGATCGTGCGCCGGCTGCGTCCGCTGTTCCGGTCCATGCAGACGCGGTTGGACACGGTGAACCAGGTGCTGCGCGAGCAGATCACCGGCAACCGGGTCATCCGCGCCTTCGTCCGGGACGAGTACGAGCAGGGCCGGTTCGGCAAGGCCAACGGCGACCTGACCGAGATGCAGTTGGCCACCGGGCGGATGCTGGCGCTGATGTTCCCGATCGTCATGACCGTGGTGAACGTGTCCTCGATCGCCGTGGTGTGGTTCGGCGCGCACCGCATCGACAGCGGCGGGATGCAGATCGGCGACCTGACCGCGTTCCTCGCCTATCTGATGCAGATCGTCATGTCCGTGATGATGGCCACCTTCATGTTCATGATGGTCCCGCGCGCGGAGGTCTGCGCCGAGCGCATCGAGGAGGTCCTGGGGACCGAGTCCAGCGTGGTGCCGCCGACGGCGCCGGTCACGGAGTTGCGCCGGCACGGGCATCTGGAGATCCGCGGGGCCGGGTTCCGCTATCCGGGTGCCGAGGAGCCGGTGCTGAGATCCATCGACCTGGTGGCCCGGCCGGGCGAGACGACCGCCGTGATCGGCTCCACGGGCAGCGGCAAGTCGACGCTGCTCGGGCTGGTCCCGCGGCTGTTCGACGCCACCGACGGCGAGGTGCTGGTGGACGGCGTGGACGTGGCGAGCGTCGATCCGGCACTGCTCGCGAAGACGGTCGGGCTGGTGCCGCAGAAGCCGTACCTGTTCGCCGGCACCGTCGCCACCAACCTGCGCTACGGCAATCCGGACGCCACCGACGAGGAGCTGTGGCAGGCGCTGGAGGTGGCGCAGGCCAAGGACTTCGTGCAGAAGCTGGAGGGCGGCCTCGACGCGCCGATCGCGCAGGGCGGCACCAATGTCTCCGGCGGTCAGCGCCAGCGGCTGGCCATCGCCCGCACCCTCGTGCAGCGCCCGGAGATCTACCTCTTCGACGACTCCTTCTCCGCCCTCGACTACGCCACCGACGCGGCCCTGCGCGCCGCGCTCGGCCGGGAGACCTCGGCGGCCACCGTGGTGATCGTCGCCCAGCGGGTGGCGACCATCCGGGACGCCGACCGGATCGTGGTCCTGGACGAGGGCCGGGTCGTCGGCACCGGCCGCCACCACGAGCTGATGGCGGACAACGAGACGTACCGGGAGATCGTGCTCTCCCAGCTCACGGAAGCGGAGGCTGCCTGATGGCCGGGCCCATGGGACGCATGACGGCCGGTGCTCCGGACCAGCGGTCGATGGACTTCAAGGCGTCGAGCAGACGGCTCATCGCCCGGTTCCGGCCCGAGCGCCTCATGCTCTACGTCATGCTGCTGTGCACGGTCGTGAGCGTGACGCTCAGCGTGATCGGTCCGAAGATCCTCGGCAAGGCCACCGACCTGGTCTTCGCGGGCATCATCGGCCGCCAGATGCCGGCCGGGACCACCAAGGAGCAGGTGCTCCAGTCGATGCGCGAGCGGGGCGAGGGCACCGTCGCGGACATGCTGAAAAGCACCGACTTCACGCCCGGCAAGGGCATCGACTTCGACGCCGTCGGCAAGGTCCTGCTGTTCGCGCTGGTCACCTTCCTGGTGGCCGGTCTGCTGATGGCCGTGGTGACGCGGCTGGTGAACCGGGCCGTCAACCGGACGATGTACCGGATGCGCGAGGACGTGCAGACGAAGCTGTCGCGGCTGCCGCTGTCGTACTTCGACAAGCGCCAGCGCGGCGAGGTGCTCTCCCGTGCCACCAACGACATCGACAACATCGGGCAGACGCTCCAGCAGTCGATGGGGCAGCTGATCAACTCGGTGCTCACCATCGTCGGCGTGCTGGTGGTGATGTTCTGGGTGTCGTGGCTGCTGGCGCTGGTCGCGCTGGTCACCGTGCCGCTGTCGTTCGTCGTCGCCACCAGGGTCGGCAAGCGCTCGCAGCCGCACTTCGTGCAGCAGTGGCGCTCCACCGGCAAGCTGAACGCGCACGTCGAGGAGATGTACACCGGGCACACCCTGGTGAAGGTGTTCGGGCGGCAGGAGGAGTCGGCGAAGCAGTTCGCCGAGCAGAACGAGGCGCTGTACGAGGCCGGGTTCAAGGCGCAGTTCAACAGCGGGGTGATGCAGCCGCTGATGATGTTCGTGTCGAACCTGAACTACGTGCTGGTCGCCGTGGTCGGCGGGCTCAGGGTCGCCTCCGGCTCGCTGTCGATCGGTGACGTGCAGGCTTTCATCCAGTACTCGCGGCAGTTCTCGATGCCGCTGACCCAGGTCGCCTCGATGGCGAACCTGGTGCAGTCCGGTGTCGCCTCCGCCGAGCGGATCTTCGAACTCCTGGACGCGGAGGAACAGGAGGCGGATCCGGTGCCCGGCGAGCGGCCGGCCGAGCTGCGCGGCCGGGTGGCGCTGGAGGACGTGTCCTTCCGCTACGACCCGGACAAGCCGCTGATCGAGGACCTGTCGCTGACGGTGGAGCCCGGCCACACGGTCGCCATCGTCGGCCCGACCGGCGCGGGCAAGACCACGCTGGTCAACCTGCTCATGCGGTTCTACGACGTGTCCGGCGGGCGCATCACCCTCGACGGCGTCGACATCGCGAGGATGTCCCGGGACGAACTGCGGTCCGGCATCGGCATGGTGCTCCAGGACACCTGGCTGTTCGGCGGCACGATCGCGGACAACATCGCGTACGGCGCGGCCCGCGAGGTCACCCGGGGCGAGATCGAGGAGGCGGCGCGGGCGGCCCACGCCGACCGGTTCGTACGCACCCTGCCGGACGGCTACGACACCGTGATCGACGACGAGGGCACGGGCGTCAGCGCGGGGGAGAAGCAGCTCATCACCATCGCGCGGGCGTTCCTGTCCGACCCGGTGATCCTGGTGCTCGACGAGGCGACCAGCTCCGTCGACACCCGTACCGAGGTGCTGATCCAGAAGGCGATGGCGAAGCTCCAGCACGGCCGGACCTCGTTCGTCATCGCCCACCGGCTCTCCACCATCCGGGACGCGGACACCATCCTCGTCATGGAGAACGGTTCGATCGTCGAACAGGGCGCGCACACCGAGCTGCTGGCGGCGGACGGGGCGTACGCGCGGCTGTACAAGGCGCAGTTCGCGCAGGCGGTCGCCGAGGTCGACTGACCGGCCCGACACCGTCGCGGGGGCCGCTCACCGTCAGGTGAGCGGCCCCTTTCAGTCGAGGTAGCCCCGCAGTTGGTCCGCGAAGGCGTGGTCGCGGAGCTTGCCCAGGGTCTTGGACTCGATCTGCCGGATCCGTTCCCGGGTGACGCCGAAGATGCGCCCTATCTCCTCCAGGGTGCGCGGGCGGCCGTCGGCCAGCCCGTAGCGGAGCTGGACGACCTTGCGCTCCCGTTCCCCGAGCGTCGACAGCACCGCCTCCAGATGCTCCCTGAGCAGCAGGAAGGCGGCCGATTCCACGGGGCTCGCGGCGTCGCCGTCCTCGATGAGGTCACCGAGGGCGACGTCGTCCTCCTCGCCGACGGGCGCGTGCAGCGACACCGGTTCCTGGGCCAGCCGCAGCACCTCGCCGACCCGCTCCGGCGACAGGTCGAGGTGGGCGGCCACCTCTTCCGGGGTGGGTTCGTGGCCGCGTTCCTGGAGCATCCGGCGCTGCACCCGGACGACCCGGTTGATGAGTTCGACGACGTGCACGGGCACCCGTATGGTGCGGGCCTGGTCGGCGAGCGCACGGGACATGGCCTGCCGGATCCACCAGGTGGCGTACGTGGAGAACTTGTAGCCGCGGGCGTAGTCGAACTTCTCCACGGCGCGGATCAGGCCGAGGTTCCCCTCCTGGACGAGGTCGAGCATGGTCAGTCCGCGGCCGATGTACCGCTTGGCGACGGAGACCACGAGCCGCAGGTTGGCCTCGATGAGCCGGCGCTTGGCCATCCGGCCCATGACCACCAGACGGTCCAGGTCGAGGGCCAACTCCTCGTCCACGCCGGGGGTGTTGCCGAGCCTCTCCTCGGCGAAGAGTCCGGCCTCGACCCGGCGGGCGAGTTCGACCTCCTCGGCCGCGGTGAGCAGCGATATGCGGCCGATCTCACGCAGGTACTGGCGGAACAGGTCCGAGGTGGGGCCGCCGGACTCGGCGCGGGCAGCGGGTGGTTCGCCGGACTCCGGCGCCTCGGCCGCGGGCGTCCCGGCGATTGTCCCGGCGATTGTCCCGGCGAGTGTCCCGCCGAGTTCTGCCGGGGCCGTCGGCTCCGTCTCGGGGTGCAGCGCGGCCCGGCTCTGCGCGGGCACGGCCGCGATGACACCGGGCTCCGCGTCCGGCACCGCCTCCGGCACCGCGGTCGTGCTCGGCTCGGTCTGGGCGAGGGTCTGGGTCTGCACGGGGGCGACCTCCAGGATGATCGCTGGCCGGGCGTACGGCAGCGGTACTTCGGGGGCGGAGTCGACGGCCTCGCCGCTGTCCGTCCCGTACGTGATGAGCGGAACCGCGGGGATGTAGGACCCGTGCGGGACGGATCTGCCGCGCTCCGAGGACTCAGGCACCGCACCCCAGTGTGGGGTACGACACATCTCTGCCACGAGGGGCGTGCGGTGACTTTTTGCGTCCGGTCCGTGACCGGGCGATTACTCAGCTCGTTCGGTCATCGGATCGAGGGCCGGGAGTGACTGCGGCCCGTGGAACTGAGGCTGGATGGACGGCATGGGCGAGATCGAGGAACCGCGGCGGCGTCTTGAGGCTCTGGAGGCTCAGGTGAGCCAGGTGGTGGCGGAGCCCACGACGCGTAACCTCGCCGTGGGCTCCGACAGTGACGTGGCCGCGCTACACGTGCAGCGGCGGGCCGACATGCAGGTGATCCGGGCCTTGCGGGACACGCAGTTGGAGCACGGCAAGACCCTGAAGGAGCACAGCGAACTGCTCGCAGCGCTCGTGACCGGGCAGGTCGAACAGGGCAAGGCTCTCGCCGATCACAGCGAAATGTTGCGGACCCTCGCAGCCGGACAGGCCGCGATCCTCGACCACCTCGGCATCACGCCGCCCGAGCCCCCGCAGGACTGACCCTCACAGCGCCGCCGCGCCCTGCACCTTCAGGGCCTGGTCGTACTGCTGGAGCACCCACAGCTCGTTGCGGGCGGCGGCCAGCTGGGCGGGGTCGCCGCCCGCTTCCAGGCGGCGCACGGTGATCTGGATCTCCTGGATCCGCCGCTCCACCGCCCGGCGGCGGACGGTCACCAGTTGTTCGCCCGCGTACAGCTCGTCGACCGTGCGGCGCAGGATGGTCTCGACCGCCAGTTCCGTGACCATCGCGCGCACGGTGTCGTCCTGGGCCGCCTCGCGCACCCGGAGCAGGTACTCCTGCGGGTCCTGTACGCCGTGCTCGGCGCCGCCCGCCTCCAGGACAGCCTCGCGGACGGCCGCGTACGGGGCGGCGGTGAACTCGTCGACGCCGTACGCGTCGAACGCCGGGGAGACCAGCTCAGGGCGTTGCAGGGCGAGTTTCAGCAGTTCACGTTCGGTGGCGTAGACCGGGTTGCGCAGGGTGAGGGCGGGGCCGGAGCCGGTGCGGCGCGGGGCCGCCGCCTCGTACTGCTGCTGCGGGCCGCGGGCCGGCGCCGGTGCCCGGCCGCTCCCGCCGCGCTCGCGCGCCCAGCGCGCCAGCTGGGCGACCCGCTTGACCACGAACTGGGTGTCCAGGATGCCGAGCATGCCCGCGAGTTCGACCGCGACCTCGTGCTGGGCGCCGCTGTTCTTGATGCGGGCGACGACGGGCGCGGCCTCGTCCAGGGCGGCCGCGCGGCCCGCCGGGGTGTCCAGGTCGTAGCGGGCGACGATGTGGCGGAGGGCGAACTCGAACAGCGGGGTGCGGGGTTCGGCCAGGTCGGCGACCGCCTCGTCGCCCTTCGCCAGGCGCAGCTCGCACGGGTCCATGCCGTCCGGTGCGACGGCGATGTACGTCTCGGCGGCGAACTTCTGGTCGTCCTCGAAGGCGCGCAGCGCGGCCTTCTGGCCCGCCGCGTCGCCGTCGAAGGTGAAGATGACCCGCGCCGAGCCGTTGTCCATCAGCAGGCGCCGCAGGATCTTGATGTGGTCGCCGCCGAAGGCCGTGCCGCAGGTGGCGATGGCCGTGGTGACCCCGGCGAGGTGGCAGGCCATGACGTCGGTGTAGCCCTCGACGACCACCGCGCGGCTGGACTTGGCGATCTCCTTCTTGGCCAGGTCGATGCCGTACAGGACCTGGCTTTTCTTGTAGATCGCCGTCTCGGGGGTGTTGAGGTACTTGGGGCCGGTGTCCGCCTCGTACAGCTTGCGTGCGCCGAAGCCGACGACCTCGCCGCCGATGTCCCGGATCGGCCACATCAGCCGGCCGCGGAACCGGTCGATGGGGCCGCGGCGGCCCTCCTGGGAGAGGCCGGACAGGAGCAGTTCCTTGTCGGTGAAGCCCCGGCCGCGCAGATAGCGGGTGAGGTGGTCCCAGCCCTGCGGGCTGTAGCCGACACCGAAGTGCACGGCCGCCGCCTGGTCGAAGCCGCGCTCGGCGAGGAAGACCCGGCCGGTGTCAGCCTCGGGGCTGGTGGCGAGCTGTTCCGCGTACCACTGAGCGGCGACCTTGTGCGCCTCGACCAGGCGGATCCGCTCGCCGCGCTGGTGCGCGGGGTTGTACCCGCCCTCCTCGTAGCGCAGGGTGATGCCGGCCTGGGCGGCGAGGCGCTCCACCGCCTCCGAGAAGGAGAGGTGGTCGACCTTCATCACGAACGTGATGGTGTCGCCGCCCTCCTGGCAGCCGAAGCAGTGGAAGAGACCCTTGCTCGGACTGACCTGGAAGGACGGCGACTTCTCGTCGTGGAAGGGGCACAGGCCCTTCAGGTTGCCGCCACCGGCGTTGCGCAGCTGGAGGTACTCGGACACCACGGCGTCGATCGGGACCGCGTCCCGTACCGCCTTCACGTCCTCGTCGTTGATCCGTCCTGCCACGCGGTGATTCTACGGTGGCGGACCGGGCCCTAGGGGACGAGGCCGTCCAGCGGGACGTGCGGGTCGGCCAACGCCTCGGTGTCCACCCGGGCCTTGGTGCGGATCAGCCGCTGGATGGGGTCTGTGACGTCCCACACATTCACGTTCATCCCGGCCAGCACTCGCCCCTCCTTCACCCAGAACGCGATGAACTCGCGCTTGCCCGCGTCCCCGCGGATCACCACCTGGTCGTAGGTGCCCGGCGGGGCCCAGCCGCTGTACTCCATGCCCAGGTCGTACTGGTCGGTGAAGAAGTAGGGCATGCGGTCGTAGACGACGTCCTGGCCGAGCATGGCGCGGGCCGCGCTGGGGCCGCCGTTGAGGGCGTTCGCCCAGTGCTCCACCCGCAGCCGGGTGTCGAAGAGTCCGAGCGGGAAGGCCGCCACGTCGCCGACCGCGAAGATGTCGGGGTCGGAGGTGCGCAGCCGCTCGTCCACGACGATGCCGCCGCCGTGCTCCCGGTCGGCGATCTCCAGGCCCGCCGCCTCGGCCAGACCGGTGCGGGGGGCCGCGCCGATCGCGGCGAGGACGTCGTGCGCGGGGTGTTCCTCGCCGTCGTCGGTGCGGGCGGCGAGGACCATGCCGTCCTGGCCGGTGATCTCGGTCAGCCGGGCCCCGAAGTGGAAGCGGACCCCGTGTTCGCGGTGCAGGTCGGCGAAGATCATGCCGAGTTCCGGTCCGAGGACCCGGTGCAGCGGCGTCGGCCCGTGCTCCACGACGGTGACCTCGGCGCCGTACTCCCGCGCGGCGGCGGCGACCTCCAGGCCGATCCAGCCGGCGCCCGCGATCACCAGGTGGCCGTTGTCCCGGCCCAGGTGGCCGAGGACGCCCTTGAGCCGTTCGGCGTGGTGGAGGCGGCGCAGGTGGTGGACGCCGACGAGGTCGGTGCCGGGGATGTCGAGGCGGCGCGGCTCCGCGCCGGTGGCCAGGAGCAGCTTGTCGTAGCGGACGATGGTGCCGTCGTCGCCGAAGCGCACGGTCTTCGCGGCGCGGTCGATCGCGTCGACCGTCTGTCCGAGGTGCAGTTCCACGTCGTTCTGCGCGTACCAGGTGGGCTCGTGCACGAAGACGCTGCTGCGCTCCTCCTTGCCGAGCAGATAACCCTTGGACAGCGGGGGCCGTTCATAGGGGTGGTCGCGTTCGTCGCAGATCAGTATCACCCGCCCGCTGAAGCCCTCCGACCGGAGTGTCTCGGCCGCCTTGGCGCCGGCCAGGCCCCCTCCGACGATGACGAACGTCTGGTCCGCGTCGACCACTTGATGCCTCCTCGTAAGCGTGCCGCCACATGCGAGCGTCCCGCACGGAGCGTGAACCGGGAAGGGGTAGTGACCCGATCAGGCCACGGAGGGTCACGTCCGGGTGGAAATGCACCTCATCAGTCTCACCCGTCGGTCACGTCCGGCGGGTCAGGCGCGCGTGCAGCGAGCGCGCGGAGGCGTCGGTGAGGGAGGCGATCTGGTCGACGACGACCCGCTTGCGGGCGCTGTCGCCGGGCGCCGCCTCGAACAGGGCACGGAACTGCGGGTCCAGCCCTTCGGGGGCCCGCGCGGTGAGCGCCTCGGCCAGTTCGGCGACGACGACGCGCTGGTCCGCGCGGAGCCGTTCCTGCTCGGCGCGCTGCATCACGAACCGGTCGGCGACCGCCTTGAGGACCGCGCACTCCATCCGGGTCTGCCGGGGTACGACGAGTTCGGCGCCGTAGCGGGTGAGCCGCCCGCTGCCGTGGGCCGCCCGGGTGGCGCCCTCGGCGGCCAGGCAGAAACGGCCGATGAGCTGGCTGGTGGCGTCCTTGAGGCGGGCCTGGGCGACCGCGGTGCCGTCGTAGCCGTGCGGCCACCACTCCTGGTCCTGGAGCCGGTCGAGCGCTGCGGCGAGTTCGGCGGGGTCGGTGTCCGCGGGCACGTACCGGCCGACGGCGACCTCGCACACGGAGCGGCGCTCCGGCCCGGCGCGCAGCGCGCGGGGGTCGACGTGGCCGGCGTGCAGGCCGTCCTCCACGTCGTGCACCGAGTACGCGACGTCGTCGGACCAGTCCATGACCTGGGCCTCGAAGCAGGTACGGGTGCCCGGGGCGGCCTTGCGGACCCAGTCGAAGACGGGCCGGTCGTCCTCGTACACGCCGAACTTGCGGGAGGCGGGGTCGGTGGGGTGGGCGCCGCGCGGCCAGGGGTACTTGGTCGCGGCGTCGAGGGCGGCGCGGGTGAGGTTGAGGCCGACGGAGCCCTCAGCGGTGAACCGCTTGGGTTCGATACGGGTGAGCAGTCTGAGGGACTGGGCGTTGCCCTCGAAGCCGCCGCAGTCCCGCGCGAACTCGTTGAGGGCCTGTTCGCCGTTGTGGCCGAAGGGCGGGTGGCCCAGGTCGTGGGAGAGGCAGGCGGCCTCGACCAGGTCGGGGTCGCAGCCCAGGGTGGCGCCCAGTTCCCGGCCGACCTGGGCGCACTCCAGGGAGTGGGTGAGCCGGGTGCGCGGGCTGGCGTCCCAGGCCGGTCCCATGCTGCCGGGCGTCACCACCTGGGTCTTGCCGGCCAGACGGCGCAGCGCCGCGGAGTGCAGTACGCGCGCGCGGTCCCGCTGGAAGGCGGTGCGGCCCGGACGCTTGTCGGGTTCGGGGGCCCAGCGCTCGGCCGACGCCGGATCGTAGGCCGCGTAGGCGGCGGTGTCCGGGCCGGAGTCGGCGGGGCCCTGAGGGGCGGAGTCGTAGGCGGCGGAGGGTGCGGGAGCCATGTTTCGACAGTAGGCGCCGACCATGACATTCGGATGGCTGCCGGGCGCCCGCGCGTTGCCGGGAGCGCGGGTCGCGCGGTCGTGCGCGGTCGCACGGGTTGGGTGGAGTACACGGTCAGGTGCGGTCGCACGGGGCGTGTGGTCGCACGGTCAGGTGCGGTCGCACGGGGCGTGTGGTCGCACGGTCAGGTGCGGTGGCGCCGGCCCGCGAGTGAGGGTTTTGCGTCCCAGGGCACGTCGGGGTCTCACCCCACGGGGTCTCGCCCCACGGGATCTCACCCCTGGGGGCACGTCAGGGCGCCGCCCCGGGAACCGTCCCCGTCGCCGGTGTCACGCCGACGCCGGCGCCGGTTCCGTGGCCGACGGCGCCACCAGGGCCGCCGCGGTCGCCGGGTCCGCCAGCGCCTGGTCGTAGCGGAGCAGGACCAGACGGGCGAGCGCCGGGTGGTCGCCCAGCGGGGCGGACGCCAGCCAGGGGGCCGCCTGCGCGCACTGGGTGGCGAAACGGCCGGGGGCGGTGAAGCAGGAGGCCACGGCGATCCGGTCCCGGCCGCGGGCCGCCAGCGCCCGCAGCGCCGTGGGCACGGTCGGTCGCGCGGCCGAGGCGTAGGCGGGGACGACGGGCACGCCCAGGCGGTCGGCGAGCAGGCGGGCGGTGCGCCGGGTGTCGACTGCGGAGTCGGCGTCCCGGGAGCCGGCGGCGGCGAGGACGACCGCGTCGGTACGGCGGGTGGCCTCGGTCGCTCCGGCGGGCCAGCCGGCCTCCATGAGCCGGTCGTACAGGGTCTGCACGAGCAGCGGGTGCGGGCCGAGCGGCGCGGCCACGCGCGCGTGCGCCGCGGTGGCGGCGATCGCCTCCGGCAGGTCGTGTTTGACGTGGTGGCCCCGGGTGAGCAGCAGCGGCACGAGCACGGCCGGGGCGGTCCCGAGGGCGGCGAGGGTGTCGGGGAGCAGCGGCTCGTTCAGTTCGACGTGCCCGAGCCGGACCGGCACGGCGGGACGCAGCCGCCGTACCCGTTCCATGATCGCGCGCACGGTGTCCAGCGCGCGCGGGTCGCGGCTGCCGTGCGCCACCAGGACGAGGGCGGGCGGTCCCGGGCGGCGGCTGCCGTCGAGCGGACGAAGGCTGCCGCCGGGCGGACGAAGGCTGCCGCCGGGCGGACGAAGGCTGCCGCCGGGCGGACGAAGGCTGCCGCCGGGCGGACGAAGGCTGCCGCCGGGCGGACGGAGGCTGCCGCCGGGCGGACGGAGGCTGCCGTCGTGCGGACGGAGGCTGCCGTCGTGCGGACGGAGGTCGGGCGGACCGGTCGGGTGGCTGCCGGTCGGGAGCCTGCTGGTCGGGTTCATGAGGTACGGAGCGCGGTGCGGTCGGGGCGGATGGGGGACTCGTCGCGCGGGGGTTTCGACGCCGTCATGGAGCGATCCTCGCTGCCGGAGGTTGCACGCCCGTTGCACGGTGGTCACGGGTGTTTTCCGGCGGTTCACACCTCCGGACGGCGCGGCGTGAGGCGAACCGGACGACCGTGCGCCGCGTCCTCCAGGTCGGGAAACGCCAGGGTAACGCCACCCTGGGGAGGGAGGGGCATCGCATGAGGATCCGCCGGCCGCGCCTGCCGCGCACCCGAGCCGGACAGCGGCGACTGCTACAGGGCGTGGTGGCCGGGTGTGTGCTCGCGCTGGCCCCGGCCGCCTGGCTGCACCTGTCCACGGCCGACCGGCTGCGCCCCCTCGCCGACGTGCCGCGCGCCGACGTCGCGGTCGTCTTCGGCGCGGGCCTGTGGCACGGCGAGCCGTCGCCGTACCTGGCGCACCGGCTGGACGCCGCGGCGGAGCTGTACCGGGCGGGCCGGATCGACGTGGTCCTGGTGACCGGCGACAACAGCCGTGCGGACTACGACGAGCCGGACGCGATGCGCGCCTACCTGACCCGGCACGGCGTGCCCGACCGGCGCGTCGTCAGCGACTACGCGGGCTTCGACACCTGGGACTCCTGCGTCCGCGCGAAGAAGATCTTCGGCGTGGACCGGGCGGTGCTGGTCAGCCAGGACTTCCACATCCGGCGCGCGGTGGCGTTGTGCGAGGCGGCGGGCATCGACTCGTACGGCGTCGGCGTGGCCGAGGAGCGCGACGTCACCTGGTACTACGGCGGCGTCCGCGAGATCTTCGCGGCGGGCAAGGCGGCGCTGGACGCGGTGGTCGAACCGGATCCCCGGTTCCTCGGCCCCCGGGAACCGGGGGTGCGGGAGGCGCTGGCGAGCGAACGCTGACAGTCACCGGAACACCAGGTACCGGGGTGCCGGGTCTCAGTCAGGGGTTCGCTCCTGCGTCGGGGCGATCCGCTCACCGTCCCGTCGGCACATCGCGCGGATCACCGGACACGTGATGGTCCCCGCCGCTCGATGGCGCACGCCGAACAGGGCCGACCGGGTGCGCTGCGGACGCTGCGGCGAAAGCCCCGTCGCGCCCCGGATCAGGGCGTCGGTGGGGCTGCGGCGCATTGATCCGCGCCGAAGGTCACACGCGCATCGCCCACAGTGTGCCGCTGCCGTCGAGGACCACGACCGAGTTGCCGCTCGCGGCAGGTTCGCTCATGGCCGTGCTGTCGAACCGGCCTGTCCAGAGCGTGCGGCCGTGCTCCGCCTCGACGATCCGCACGCTGGTCCAGCGCTGGAACACTCGCGCCTGCTCCGTCCCGGAGAGCAGGGCGTAGGTGCCGGTGGTCTGCACTCGCGGCGTGTCGGCCCGCCACCGTTGTGTGCCGTCGTCGGCGGCCAGGCACACCGGTCCCGATCCCGTGGGCAGCACGAATCCGCCCGCCACGCTGGTCGTCGCGTGTTCCTTCAGGTCGATTTCTTGGTACGTACTGCCGTGGGTCCAGATCTGCTTGCCGGTGAGTCCGTCCAGTGCGGTGGGTCTGTTGCGGGATCCCGCGGCCAGCGGAAGGAAAACCGTGGTGTCCGACACCAGCTCGTCGAGCGGCTGGAAGGCATCTGTGGTGTTGTCCGGTTCGGTCTTCTGGAACGGGCTCCGCCACATCACCTCACCTGTGTCCGCCTTGCGGCAGACGAGGTCGACGGGGACTGTCCTGCCGCCCTCGTAGCAGAGCAGGCCCTCACCCACCGGCTGCGCCAGGTCGCCGTGCGGCAGGAAGTCGGGGCGTGTCCACAGTGTCTTGCCCGTCTTGCCGAGCACAGCGACTCCGCCGGTGCAGAGGATCAGGTCGCCGGCCAGGGTCCAGGTGGCTTGGTAGGGGGAGGACGCGTCGGTCACCCATCGCGTGTCGCCGGTGCGCGGATCGACTCCGGTCACCAGACCGTCCTCTCCGGTGATCAGCAGGCCGCTGGGCCGGTGCACGTCCAGCCCCATGGTGCTGTTGGAGACCGAGCGCTGCCACCGGCGCTCGCCGGTGGCGGCGTCGAAGGCGTGCACCTGTCCGCCTCTGTTGTCGGAGTCCTGGGTCAGGGCGAGCAGCGTGCCGCCGACGACCGTGAAGCGTGCCTGACGGGCCCAGGCCGCGTTGAGGGGCACCTTCCACAGCGGCTTACCGGTGGCGAGGTCGAAGGTGTGGAGCGCGGCGGTCTCCTTGTAGTAGTGACCGGCGGCCATATGGCACCGGCCGTCGGCCAGGACGACGTCCGGACCGTCGGAGTTGATCACGTCGACGTCTGCGATCTTCTGCGACCAGGCGACCGGATCCCGCTTGGGGTCGCCGGTCAGGTACATCGCCGCCGCCCCTCCGGCGACCGCGACCGCGGCGACGCCCGCGCCCCTTTGGAGCAGGGTGCGCCGGCTCATGCCTGTTCCACCGAGCGGCCCGGGAGACGCCTGAACCGTGGGTACCGCCGCGGGATCGTCATGCACGGTGGCAGCCGGAGACGGCGTACCGGCCCCGTGCTCCGGGCGGTCGGCAACGGTGGGCGAGTAGCGAACCGCGGGTACGGCGGCCTGCCGCGCACCGTCGAAGCGCCGCAACTCGTCGGCGAGCACGGTGGCCGATTCGTATCGCTCGCGCGGGTCCTTGGCCAGCAGCCGGCCGATCAGACGGTCCCACGGAGCGGAGACGGCGGGCACGAGGCTGCTCGGCGCGGGGGGCGGATCATGAAGGTGCGCCGTGACATATCCGAGGGTGTCCGGGGCGTCGAACGGCAGCCGCCCGGTGAGCAGTTCGAACAGCACGCACCCGAGGGAGTACAGGTCGCTGCGCTGCTCCGGGCGCCCGCGCGCCTGCTCCGGCGCCATGTAAGCGGCCGTGCCCACCATGAACCCGGTCTGGGTCAGCCGGTCACCGGTGGCCGAGGCGTCGGCGGCGCGGGCGATCCCGAAGTCGAGCACCTTCAGGCTGCCCGCGGCCGTGACGAACAGGTTCGCGGGCTTGATGTCGCGGTGGAGGATGCCGGCGGCATGCGCCTCACCCAGCGCGTCGCACACCTGCGTTCCCCACCGCGCCACCTCCTCCTCGCCGGCAGGTCCGCGCCGGACAACGGCGTCCAGGCCCTCGCCCCGGAGCAGTTCCATCACGAGGAACGGCGTCGTGCCCTGGCCGGTGGTGGCCTCACCGAGATCGTGGACGGTCACGATATGGGGATGCTGAAGCGCGGCGGTGATCCGCGCCTCCCGCAGAAACCGGGCGCGCGCCTCGTCGGCCCGGCTGCCGCCACCCGCGAGGACCGAGATCACCTTGACCGCGACCGGCCGCCGCAGCCTGGCGTCCCGCGCCTCCCACACCTCCCCCATCCCGCCGCGCCCCAGCGGGCGCACCAGGCGGTAGCGGTCAGCGAGTATCAGATCCCGGTCGTCCACAGCCCCAAGTCCCCCAGCGGTATGCGGTTTGCACTCGGCGGCGTTGATCGTAGACCGTGCCCTGCGAGGACACAGGACCCGGTCGATGCAGACGCCACCGGTCCGCTCTCGCACAGGAGTGCACCAGGCCACCGGTCCGATGCTCCTTGCGGTGCCCCGACCGGCCGCCCCGACCCGCCCTCAGCCTCTCCCAGGGCGTCGACGGAACTGCCTCCCGAAGACGTTCTCCACACCGTGGTGGCAGGGCCTGCCCACCCCGCCGTCTCCCGGTGTTCCCGGTACGGCGATCAGCTCTCGGTGAAGTAGTGGTCGCCCTCCAGGTCTTCGATCAGGCCGGGGTGGGCCGGCTCCCAGTCCAGCAGCTTGCGCGTCTCGGCGTTGGGCAGCGTGAGGTCCATCGTGATGAACGGGAAGCCCTTGAAGTGGTCCGCCGCCTGCTCGGCCGGGATGCTCACCGCCGGGACGCCCAGTCGGCGGCCGACGGCCTCGGCGATCTCGCGCACCGTGATGCCCTCTTCGGCGGCGGCGTACAGCTGGGCCCCGGCCGGCGCCTTCTCCAGCGCCAGCCGGAAGAGGCGGGCGACGTCCAGGGTGTGTCCGGCGGGCCAGCGGTTGGCGCCGTCACCGACGTAGCCGGAGACACCCGTGTCGCGGGCGATCTTGATCAGCGTGGGGACGAAACCGCCCCGGTCCCGCGAGCTGTGGGTGACCGACGGGACCGCGACGAGCATGGCCCGTACACCCCGCTCGGCCAACCCGGCGACCTCGCGCCCGGCGGCGGAGCGGGGGTTGGCGTCGATCGCGGCGTCGCCGGTGGGCGCGGCGCCGATGCCGATGAGGGTCTTGCCCGTACCGGCCAGCGCTTCGCCGAAGGCCCGTATCACGGCCAGGTCGGTGGCCACCGCGCCGGGGAAGTCCCCGGTGAACGCGGCGGCGTGGTCGAACGCGAGGTGGACGACCGCGTCCACGTCGGCCACGGCCCCGCGCAGTCCGGCCGGATCGTGGAGGTCGCCGCGGCGCACCTCGGCGCCCATGGCCTTGACGGCGTCGGCCGAGGAGTCGGACCGGGCGAGCCCGACGACCTCGTGTCCGGCCTGGATCAGTTCGGGCACCACGGCCGAGCCGATGTGGCCGCTGGCGCCGGTGACGAAGACACGCATGAGGACCCCTCCCAGGGTGAGGCACCCCGCCGGAACCGGACGAGGTGATGTGACTTGGTAACGTCACCGTACCAGGTGATGTTACCGAGTCACATCACCTATGCTGTGCCCATGGGCCGATGGGAACCGAACGCACGCGAACGACTGCTGCGCGCCGCACTCGAACTCTTCGTCGAGCAGGGCTACGAGGCCACCACCGTCAACGAGATCGCCGAGCGGGCCGGGCTGACCAAGACCACCTTCTTCCGGCACTTCCCCGACAAGCGGGAGGTGCTGTTCGCCGGCCAGGAGATCCACACCCGGGTGCTGGCCGACGCGATCGCCGCGGCCCCCGACGCGGCCACCCCCCTCCAGGCCGTGACCGCGGCCCTCGACGCCCTCTCCGCCACCTTCACGGAGGACCGGCGCGAGATCGGCATCCGGCTCCGGGCGGTCATCGCCGCCAACAGCGAGCTCCAGGAGCGCGCCGCGTTCAAGGGCATCCGGCTGGCCACGGCCATGACCGACGCGCTCCACGCGCGCGGTGTGCCGGAACCGACCGCGAGCCTCGCCGCCGAACTCGGCGTCCGCGCCTTCGACCAGGGCTTCGGCCGGTGGGCCGACCCGGCCGACCGGCAGCCGCTCACCGACGTCACCCGCCGGGCGTTCGACGACCTGCGGGCCGCGGTCGCCGCGCTCGACTGACGCACACGCAGCGGCACCGACGTGCACGCAGCGGCAATAGCCCCGAGCCGGGCGCCGTGCCGTCCGCCGGGGTCCGGCGGCGGGGCGGCGGACGGCCTCACGGCGCGGCTGAGCGGGCGGGGAGGGTGTCGTCCCGGGGGCGTAACCGGGTGCCCGCACGGGACGTAACACGCCCGGACCACGCTGAACGGCATGGAGACCGCCCCGACGCCCACCCACTGCCCGTACTGCGCCCTCCAGTGCGGCATGCACCTGACGCCCGGACCCGGCGGCGTCGAGGTGACCGAGCGCGCGGACTTCCCGGTGAACCGGGGCGCGCTGTGCGGCAAGGGGCGCACCGCCCCGGCGCTGCTCTCCTCCGCGGTACGGCTGACCTCCCCGCTGGTGCGCTCCGGCGGCACCCTCGTGCCGGCCGGCTGGGACGAGGCCCTGGACCGGATCGCGGCGGGCCTGACCGCGGCCCGGACCGGCCACGGCCCCGACGCGTGCGGAGTGTTCGGCGGGGGCGGGCTGACCAATGAGAAGGCGTACGCGCTCGGCAAGTTCGCACGCGTGGTCCTCGGCACCTCGCAGATCGACTACAACGGCCGTTTCTGCATGTCGTCCGCGGCGGCGGCCGGCACCCGCGCCTTCGGTCTGGACCGCGGGCTGCCCTTCCCGCTGGCGGACCTCCCGCGGACCGGCTGCCTGGTCCTGGTCGGCTCCAACCTCGCCGAGACGATGCCGCCCGCGCTGCGGTACCTCACCGAACTGCGCGCGAACGGCGGCACGCTGATCGTCGTGGACCCGCGCCGCACCCGGACCGCCGAACAGGCCGACCTGCACCTGGCGCCCCGGCCGGGCACCGATCTCGCGCTGGCGCTCGGCCTGCTGCACCTGGTGGTGGCGGAGGGCCGGACGGACGACGCGTACATCCGGGAGCGCACGTCCGGCTGGGGCGAGGCGCGGGCGGCGGCGATGGCGCACTGGCCGGAGCACGTGGAGCGGATCACCGGGGTGCCGGTCCCGCGACTCCGCGAGGCGGTACGGCTGTTCTGCGCACCCGAGGCCGCGATGGTGCTCACGGCCCGGGGCCCGGAACAGCAGTCCAAGGGCACCGACACGGTGGGCGCCTGGATCAACCTGTGCCTGGCGACCGGCCGGGCGGGCCGGCCACTGTCCGGGTACGGCTGCCTGACCGGGCAGGGCAACGGGCAGGGCGGGCGCGAACACGGCCAGAAGGCGGACCAGTTGCCCGGCTACCGCAAGCTGACGGATCCGGCCGCGCGGCGGCACGTGGCCGAGGTGTGGGGCGTGGACCCGGACACGCTGCCGGGACCGGGCCGCAGCGCGTACGAACTCCTCGACGCCCTGGGCACGGACGTGCGCGCGCTGCTGCTGATGGGGTCCAACCCGGTGGTGTCGGCACCGCGCGCGGCCCACGTCGAGGACCGGCTGCGGTCACTGGACTTCCTGGCGGTGGCGGACGTGGTGCTCTCCGAGACGGCGGCGCTCGCGGACGTCGTCCTGCCGGTGACGCAGTGGGCCGAGGAGACGGGTACGACGACCAGTCTGGAGGGGCGTGTCCTGCTGCGGCGGCGCGCGCTCGACCCGCCCCCCGGAGTACGCAGCGACCTGGCGGTGCTGCACGGGCTCGCCGCCCGGCTCGGCGTGGAGAAGGGCTTCCCGACGGACCCCGAGGAGGTCTTCGACGAACTCCGCCGGGCGAGCGCGGGCGGCCCGGCGGACTACTCGGGCATCACCTACCGGCGCCTGTCCGAGGAGAACGGGGTGTTCTGGCCGTGCCCGGACACCCCGCACCGCCCCGCCCCGGCCACCCCCGCACCGCCCCACACCGACCCGGCCACCCCCGTACCCGTCCCGCCGGAGGCGACGCACCCGGGTACCCCCCGGCTCTTTCTCGACCGCTTCGCCACCGAGGACGGGCGAGCCCGGTTCGTGCCCGTGGCGCACCGGCCGGCCGCGGAGGAACCGGACGCCGAGTATCCCGTGCTGCTGACCACCGGGCGGGTCGTGGCCCAGTACCAGTCGGGCGCCCAGACCCGGCGGGTGGCCGAGCTGAACGCCGCCGCGCCGGGCCCGTTCGTCGAACTGCACCCGCGGCTCGCGGCGCGGCTCGGGGCGGCCGAGGGCGATCCGGTCGCGGTGGTGTCCCGGCGCGGACGCGCGGTGGCCCCCGCGCGGATCACCACCGGCATCCGCCCGGACACGGTGTTCATGCCGTTCCACTGGCCCGGCGCGGGCCGCGCGAACACGGTGACCAACCCGGCGCTCGACCCGACCTCGCGCATGCCGGAGTTCAAGGTCTGCGCGGTACGCCTGGAGCGTGCCGCACCGGACGTCACCCCCGGGTGAGCCAGTCACCGGCCGCGATGCGGACTCCCGCGGTCCGCAGCCGGGCGGCGACCGGGGGCGCGGCCAGGTAGACCCAGGCGCGGACGGCGGTGCCGTCGGCGCGGCGGACGTCCCGGGCGACGCGTTCGTAGCGGCTGCGCGGGTCGCCCGGCACGTAATCCTCCAACTCGTCGAGTTCGGCGAGGAGTTGGCCGTAGGCCGTGGGCAGCGCGGTGATCAGGTCGCCGTGCACGACTCCGGTCGGCTCCGCGACGGCGTACGGATAGCCGGGGCCGTCGTACAGGACCGCGCCGGTGAGCCGGGCGGGTTCCGTCGCGTGGGTACGGCCGCGCAGGTACCGGGCGTGGTGGGGCTCGCCGGGGCGGAGGGTGCCGTAGACGAAGAACGGGAGCGCGACAGAGGTCACGGGACCGATTCTCCCCCTCCGCGGCCCCGCCCACAGCTCCCCTCGGGCGGCGCGGGACGTGGCTCCGCCGTACGGACGCACCCTGGACAACCACTTGTCATGCCCTCTTAAATCTCAGGGGACGTCAGTGTCATCCCCACGCCGCACAGGGCGCCTCCCCAAGGAGACCGATGAGTCGGACACGGCACATCCGAGGATCCCGTCTCGCGACGGCAGGTCTGGCCGCCACCACCGCCACCCTGCTGGCCGCCACGCTCTCCCCCACCGCGCACGCCGTCGACAGACCGAGCCGCGCCACCGCCGTCGAGAACGCCGCGACGGCCCTCGTCCGGCACGCCACGGGCCTGGGCCTCACCGCGGCCCAGAACACCCGGGTCCGGGACGTCATCGTCGACGAGGACGGCAGCCAGCACGTCCGCTACGACCGCACCTACCGCGAACTCCCGGTGCTGGGCGGCGACTTCGTGGTCCACCTGACCCCCGACGGCGACTACCGCGGCGCCGACCGCGCGACCCGCCGCGCGATATCCGTCCCCACCGTCACCCCGAAGCTGTCCGCGCCCAGGGCCGCCGACCTCGCGATGAACGCCCTGCGCGCCGCCAACCTCGGCGAACGGCTGAAAGAGGCGACCGCCAAACCGGAACTCGTCATCGACGCGCTGCACGGCGCCCCCACCCTCGCCTGGCGCACCGACGCCGCGGCCCTGGACTCTCTCGGCAACCCGGTCGCCCGCACGGTGCTGACCGACGCCGGGACCGGCGCCCGGATCGACGCCTGGGACAGCATCGAGACGGCCACCGGCGACGGCCGGTCCCTCTACAGCGGGACGGTGCCGCTGGAGACGACCGCCTCCGGCTCGACGTACCAGCTCAAGGACCCCACCCGGGGCAACACGTACACGGGCGACGCCGAGAACAAGACCGACGTGTGCGTCTTCGGCATCTGCGTCAGCCGCGCACCCGCCACCCTCTTCACGGACGCGGACAACCACTGGGGCACCGGGACGACCGCCGACCGCGCCTCGGCCGCGGTGGACGCGCAGTACGGCACCGACGAGACGTGGGACTACTACAAGAACGTCCACGGCCGCAACGGCATCGCCGGCGACGGCCGGGGCTCCTACAACCGCGTGCACTACGGAACCAACTACAACAACGCCTTCTGGGACGGCAGTTGCTTCTGCATGACGTACGGCGACGGTGACGGCACCACCTTCGGGCCGCTGGTGGCGCTGGACGTCGCGGGCCACGAGATGACCCACGGGGTGACGGGCTCGACGGCGGCGCTGAACTACACGGGCGAGTCGGGCGGCCTCAACGAGGCCACCTCGGACATCCTCGGCTCGCTGGTGGAGTGGTACGCGGGCAACGCCGAGGACCTGGGCGACTACCTGATCGGCGAGGAGATCGTCCGCCCCGGCTTCGGCAAGGCCGCGCTCCGCTTCATGGACCAGCCCTCCAAGGACGGCAGTTCGGCCGACTACTGGAGCAGTTCGGTCGGCAACCTGGACGTCCACTACTCGTCGGGCGTCGCCAACCACTTCGCGTACCTGCTCGCGGAGGGCAGCGGCGCCAAGACCGTCAACGGGGTCAGCTACAACTCCCCCACCTACAACGGCACCACGGTCACCGGCATCGGCCGGGACAAGCTCGGCAAGATCTGGTACCGGGCGCTGACGGTCTACATGACGTCCACGACCAACTACGCGGGCGCGCGGGCGGCGACGCTGAACGCGGCGGCGGGCCTGTACGGCGCCGGGAGCACGGAGTACAACGCGGTGGCGGCGGCCTGGAGCGCGGTCAACGTGAACTGAGGGGAATTCCGTGGCACGCCGGGGCCCGGCGCGGCTACGCTCCGGACCCCGGCAGCCGCCACCGCCCACCCGACACGGAGACCCATGCCCGGCGCGAAGATGCACGACGACGAACTCGACGTCGACGGCCCGCTCGTGCGCCGCCTGATCGCCGGGCAGTTCCCCGAGTGGGCGGGGCTGGCCGTCACCGGGATCGCGTCCGCCGGGACGGACCACGCCATGTTCCGGCTGGGCGACAACCTGGTCGTACGGCTGCCGCGCCGGCCCGGTACGGCCGGGCAGGTGGCCAAGGAGCAGCACTGGCTGCCCCGGCTCGCGCCGGCCCTCCCGCTGGCGGTCCCGGTACCGCTCGGGCTGGGCGCACCGGCCCCGGGGTACGGCCATCCGTGGTCGGTGCTGCGCTGGCTGGCGGGCCGCGACGCCCACACCGCCCCGATCGCCGAACTCGGCTCCGCCGCGGTGGAGCTGGGCCGTTTCGTGGCCGCGCTCCGGAAGGCCGACGCCACCGGCGGTCCGGTGTCCTGGCGGGGCGGCCCGGTCGCGGCGAACGACCGGTATGTCCGCGCGGCCATCCGCGACCTGGGCGCGGCGTGCACGGTGGACCCGGCCGCCGCGACGGCGCTGTGGGAGGAGGTCGTACGGCTCCCCCAGTGGGACGGCGAGCCCGTGTGGCTGCACGGCGACCTGCTGCCGGGGAACCTGCTGACCGAGGCGGGCCGGCTGACCGCGGTGATCGACTTCGGCGGGCTCGGCGTCGGGGATCCGGCGGCCGACACCCTGGCCGCCTGGGCGGTCCTCACCGCCGGCACCCGCGGCCTGTTCCGCGAAGCGTCCGGCACCGACGCCACGACCTGGGCGCGCGGGCGCGGCTGGGCGCTGTGCTTCGGCCTGATGGCGGAGCACTACTACCGACGGACGAACCCGGTCCTGGCAGCGGTGGCCCACCGCACGACGACGGAGGCCCTGGCGGACCACGCCACCGGCGGGGCCTGAGGCTCCACCCCCCGGCGGGGCCTGAGGGCCTAGCCCCCCGGCGGGGCCTGAGGGCCTAGCCCCCCGGCGGGCTCCTTCCTCTCCTTCCTGCCCTTCCCTCGACCCCGGTGGGCGCTCCCCAGGGGCGGTGCGGCGACCTCTGAGGGAGCGTCACCCGTTCACACGCCGTGGGCGGGCCGTTCGTGTGTTCTTCCGCCATGGACCTCCGCACGCCCATGACCTGCCGGAACGCCGATCCCGGCGCGGGCTCGCGGTGCCCGCGCGACACCCGTTCACCGCAGTTCTGACGGAGTGTCAGGAAGCGGGGTCGGCCGCGTGGGCTTTATCTCGGTAGGGCAGGGGCGCGACCTCCACCGCAGCACAGGGGGTGCCGCGGGTCGCGGTCCCTGGCACGCGAGGGAGCACGATGCGAAGCACCGCCCGCATGCTGACCGGTACCGCGCTCGCCGTCGCGGCAGCGGGTCTCGCCACCGCGCCCGCGCACGGCGGTGACCGCGCCGTGGCGGCGCACCCGCGCAGCGCACCGGGCGCCGCGACGACGACCGCCGCTCTGGAGGTGTACCCGTCCATCGCGATCCCGGGCGGGCAGATCACGGTGAACACCACGGCGTGCGGGGAGAAGGGCACGGCGGCAGGCGACGCCTCCGCGGTCGGCGCCGGCACCTTCACCCTGGCGCCGAGCACGCACGAGGGCGACGCGATCGGCCAGTTCCGGGTGCCGCCGAGCGCGCAGCCGGGGACGTACGAGATCGTCGCCCGATGTGCCGAGGGCAACCGGCAGGTCACCGGCGATCTGATGGTGACGCTGGCCGCGGCGCACTCGCAGGCGCAACCGCACGGCAGCGTGAAGACGGGGGTCGGCGGCGCGCTCGGCTCCGACCCCGTGCAGACCGCGGCGGGTGTGGCGGCACTGGCCGTCGCCGCCGCGGGCGGTACCTGGCTCCTGCATCGCCGGGCGAGAGGCGACGGGATCTGACGGACACCCTCCGCTGTCCGTCTGCCGGTACCGCCATTCCCCGCCCCCTCCGGGTCCGACGCCCCTCGCGGCCCGGAGGGGGTACGGGGTTCCGATCCCGGAGGTCCGGATGGTCCGGGAGATCCGGGAGGTTCAGGAACTCCGGGAGGGTCCGGGAGGTTCAGGAGGTTCAGGAACTCCGGGAGGGTCCGGGCAGTCCGTCAGTTCCGGTAGGTCCGGGGGGTTCAGGAGGTTCGGGAGGTTCGTATGCGCAGGATCGGGGACACCGCGATAGCCGCGGTCACCTTGGTCGCCCTGGGCTCCGGCGTGTGGCTGCTCGGCACCGCCCACCTGTCCGCGCCGCCGCAGCCCGCCGCCGCCGAGGGCGTCCCGGACCCGGGCGAGGAGCGCCTGACGGCGCCCGCGCTGCCGCCCTCCCCGCCCACCCGGATCCGGATCCCGTCGATCCGGGTCGACGCCCCCCTGACCGGCCTCGGTCTGACCCCGTCCGGCGGTCTCGACGTGCCGCCGGCCACGAACAAGAACCTGGCCGGCTGGTACGAGTCCGGCACCGCGCCCGGTGAGACGGGCACCGCGATCGTCGCCGGGCACGTCGACAACTCCGAGGGTCCGGCCGTCTTCTACGACCTCGGCGCGCTGAAGCGGGGCGCCACCGTCGAACTGGACCGGCGGGACGGCAGCGTGGCGGTGTTCACCGTGGACGCGGTCGAGGTCTACCAGGCGCGGGACTTCCCCGACGAGAAGGTGTACGGCGCCGCACGACGCCCCGAGCTGCGGGTGATCACCTGCGGCGGGGGCTACTCCAAGGCCACCGGCTACCGGGGGAACGTGGTCGTCTTCGCGCACCTGACCGGCAGCCGGTAGCGCACGGCCGGGCGACGGCCGCTAGGCGATCCACTGCTCGTAGGCCAGATCCGCCACCAGCGCGAACACCACCGTCAGCAGCACGATCCGGACGAACCCGCTGCCCTTCTTCAGCGCGGTGCGCGCGCCCAGGGTACCGCCGACGAGGTTGAACACGGCCATCAGGGCGGCGAGCCGCCACAGGACCGTGCCCTGCCAGGCGAACGTGGCGAGCGCCCCCGCGTTGGTGCAGCAGTTGACGATCTTGGCGGTGCCGGAGGCGGTGACCAGGTCGAGGTGGAGGACGGCGGTGAGGGCGAGGACGAGGAAGGTACCGGTGCCGGGTCCGACGAGGCCGTCGTAGAAGCCGATGCCCAGGCCCGCGAGGCCGATGGCCGCGAGGATCCGGCGGCGGCCGGCCGGACCGGCCGCCGCTGCCGCGCCGAAGGAGGGACGCAGGATCACGAAGGCGGCGACGGCGAGCAGCACCACCATGATCACCGGCTTGAGCACGTCGGTGCTCATCCCGGCCGCGAAGAACGCCCCGGCCGAGGAGCCCGCGAGCGCGGCGAGGCCGATGCGGACGGCGTTGCGCACGTCGACGGGTGCCCGGCGGGCGTACGTCACCGCCGCGCCCGTCGTGCCGACGATGGCGACCGCCTTGTTGGTGCCGAGCGCGTACGCGGCCGGGGTGTGCGCGGGCAGGCCGAGCAGCAGCGCCGGCAGGAGCAGCAGCCCGCCGCCGCCCACCACGGCGTCGATCCAGCCGGCCGCGAGCGCGGCGAGGCAGAGCAGGGCGACGACGGGCAGCGTTATGTCGGGCATGATCGCGACCCTACGGAGCGATCACTGCACGGGCCACCCTTCCTGAGGTACTTCTGAGCTTCACCGCGGCCCGGCCCCACGGCCCCCGCGTGTCCCGTCCGAGGCCACGGCCCGTCCCGCCCTGCCCCACCCTGCCCTGCCCCGCCCCGTCTCGTACGGCTCCGTACGGCCGGTCCCGTCCCTCACAGCTGCCGCCGCTGCCCGCTGAGGGCAGCGTTCCGCCCGGGAAACAGTCGTGATGCGGCCGGGTAACGTCGGCGCCGCACGCTGCGGAGCATGACCTCGGACACGCGTGTGGTGGTGATCGGCGCCGGCCTCGCGGGCGAACGGCTCGCCCGGCGCCTCGCCGAGCTGGGCACGTCCGCGCTGCTCGTCGGCGAGGAGGAGCACCACCCCTACAACCGGGTGCTGCTGGCCGAGGTACTGGCCGGCCGCTACGCCCCGGAGGTGATCGCCCTCCCGGCGCCCGCGCACCTGGTGCGCGCCCGGGTCACCGGCATCGACCGTCCCGCGCGCCGGGTGCGCTGCGCGGACGGCTCGGAGATCGCCTACGGCACCCTCGTCCTGGCCACCGGCTCCAACCCGGTCCTGCCGCCGTTGCGCGGCCTGTTCGGGACGGACGGAGCGGGACTGCCCGAGGGCGTGCACGCGTTCCGCACCATGGACGACTGCCTGGGCCTGGCCGGGGCGGTACGGCCGGGCGTGCGGGCGGTCGTCGTCGGCGGCGGGCTGCTCGGCGTGTCGGCGGCGCGGGCGCTGGCCGCGCGCGGCGCCCAGGTGGTCCTCGCCCAGCAGGGCGAACGGCTCATGGAGCGCCAGCTCGACCCGGACGCCTCGCGGCTGGTGCTGCGGCATCTGACGGACCTGGGCGTCGAGGTGCACACCGAGTGCCGGGTACGGGACGTGCGCTGCGCGGACGGCGCGGTCCGCTCGGTCGAGCCGGCCGACGGATACGCCCTGGACACCGATCTCGTCGTCGTCGCCTGCGGGGTCCGACCGCGCGTGGGGCTCGCCGCGGACGCGGGTCTCGCCGTCGGCGCGGGCGTCCTCGTCGACGACGAGCTGCGCACCTCCGACCCGCACATCCACGCCGTCGGCGACTGCGCCGAGCACGCCGGCACGGTGTACGGCCTGGCGGCCCCGGCCCTCGAACAGGCCGACGTGCTGGCCGAGCTGCTGGCGGGGCGGGCCGGCGCCCGCTACACCGGCACCCGTGCGCTGACCCGGCTCACCCTGACCGGCCCCGGCTCCCCCTTCGACCTCGCCGCCTTCGGCGAGGCCGAACCGCGCCCCGGCGACGACGTCGTCCGGCTCACCGACGCCACCCGCGGCACCTACCGCAAGGTCGTCGTCCGCGACGACCGGCTGGTCGGCGGGGTCCTGGTCGGCGAACTCGGCACCGTCGGCGCGCTCGCCCGCGCCTGGGAGGGAACGGAACCGCTCCCGGACGACGGCCCGCTGCTGCACCTGCTCACCAACGACGGAGGCTCCTGATGTCCACGACCGCACCCGTCGGGGACCGGCCCGGACCCCTGGGGGACCGACCCCGGACCGCCGGAGACCCAACCCGGGCTGCCGGAGACCCAACCCGACCCGGTGGAGACGTACCCCGACCCGGTGGGGACCGACCCCGACCCGGTGGAGACCGACCCCGACCCGGTGGGGACAGCTCCCGACCCGGTGGGGACAACTCCCGCCGCACGATCGTGCTCGTCGGCCACGGCATGGTCGGCCAGCGCTTCCTCGAAGCGCTCGCCGAGCGCGGCCTGACCGCCACGCACCGGGTGGTCGTGCTGTGCGAGGAGCCGCGTCCGGCCTACGACCGGGTCCAGCTCACCTCGTACTTCTCGGGCCGGACCCCCGAGGACCTGTCCATGACCGACCCGGGGTTCATCGCGGACCACGGCATCGAGCTGCACGTGGGCGACCCGGCTCAGGCCGTCGACCGCGAGGCCCGCGAGGTCACGGCCCGTTCCGGGCTGACCGTCGGCTACGACGTGCTCGTCCTGGCCACCGGCTCCTACCCCTTCGTGCCGCCCGTCCCGGGCAAGGACGCCGAGGGCTGCTTCGTCTACCGCACCATCGAGGACCTGCTCGCGATCGAGGAGTACGCGCAGTCCCGGGCGACGACGGGCGCGGTGGTCGGCGGCGGGCTGCTCGGCCTGGAGGCCGCGGGCGCGCTGAAGGGCCTGGGCCTGGCCGCCCACATCGTGGAGTTCGCGCCGCGGCTGATGCCCGTACAGGTCGACGACGGCGGCGGCGCCGCGCTGCTGCGCACCATCGAGGAGATGGGGCTCGCCGTGCACACCGGGGTGGGCACGCAGGAGGTGGTCGTCGGCGCGGACGGCGCGGTCCGCGGCATGAAGCTGTCCGACGGCTCCGAACTCGCCACGGACATGGTGGTGTTCAGCGCCGGTGTCCGCCCCCGCGACCAGCTCGCCCGCGCCTGCGGCCTCGCGGTCGGCGAGCGCGGCGGCATCAGCGTCGACGAGCGGTGCCGTACGGTCACCGACCCGCGGGTGTTCGCGATCGGCGAGTGCGCGCAGGCGGTCGACGGCCGGGTGTACGGCCTGGTCGCGCCCGGCTACGAGCAGGCGGAGACCGCCGCGGCGGCCCTCGCCGAGGCCGACGCGGACCGGCCCGGGTTCACCGGCGCCGACCTGTCGACCAAGCTGAAGCTGCTCGGGGTGGACGTGGCGTCCTTCGGCGACGCGCACGGCACGGCCGCGGACTGCCTGGAAGTCGTCTACTCCGACTCCCGGGCCGGGCTGTACAAGAAGCTGGTCGTCGGCCGCGACGGCACGCTGCTCGGCGGGATCCTGGTGGGCGACGCGGAGGCGTACGGCACGCTGCGCGCGCTGACCGGATCGGTCCCGCCCGTACCGCCGGAGCGGCTGGTCCTGCCGGCGGAGGCGGGCGCCCCGGCGGCGCTCGGGCCGTCCGCGCTGCCCGACGAGGCGGTGATCTGCTCCTGCCACAACGTCATCAAGGGCGCGATCCGCGGCGCGGTGAGCGAGCACTCCTGCACCACCGTGCCCGAGGTGAAGAAGTGCACCAGGGCGGGCACGGGCTGCGGCAGTTGCGTCAAGGTGCTGGGCCAGTTGGTCGCCGCGGAACTGGAGGCGTCCGGCGTCGAGGTCGACAAGGGCCTGTGCGGCTGCTTCGGCCAGACCCGCGAGGAGCTGTACGAGATCGTCCGTGCCCTGCGCGTCACGTCGTACCGGGACCTGCTCGACCGGTACGGCAGGCAGGCGGCCCGGGGCGGCGACGGCTGCGAGATCTGCAAACCGGCGGTGGCCTCGGTGATCGCCTCCCTCGCGCCGTCCATCGGGGCGGACGGCCACGTCCTGGACGGCGAGCAGGCCGCGCTCCAGGACACCAACGACCACTTCCTGGCGAACCTCCAGAGGAACGGTTCGTACTCCGTCGTACCGCGCGTCCCCGGCGGTGAGATCGCCCCGGAGAAGCTGATCGTGCTCGGCGAGATAGCCCGCGACTTCGGCCTCTACACCAAGATCACCGGCGGGCAGCGGATCGACATGTTCGGCGCCCGGGTGGAACAGCTCCCGCTGATCTGGGCCCGGCTGGTGGACGCGGGCTTCGAGTCCGGGCACGCCTACGGCAAGGCGCTGCGCACGGTGAAGTCCTGTGTGGGGCAGACCTGGTGCCGGTACGGCGTCCAGGACTCGGTGCGCATGGCGATCGACCTGGAGCTGCGCTACCGGGGGCTCAGGTCCCCGCACAAACTGAAGTCGGCGGTCTCCGGCTGCGCCCGCGAGTGCGCGGAGGCCCGGTCGAAGGACTTCGGGATCATCGCGACGGCGAACGGCTGGAACCTGTACGTCGGCGGCAACGGCGGCGCCACCCCGCGCCACGCGGACCTGCTCGCGCAGGACCTGGGCGACGCCGAACTGGTCCGGCTGATCGACCGGTTCCTGATGTTCTACATCCGCACCGCGGACCGCCTGGAGCGCACGAGCGCCTGGCTGGAGCGGATCCCGGGCGGCCTGGACCACGTACGGGACGTGGTGGTGCACGACTCGCTGGGCATCTGCGCGGAGTTGGAGGAGCTGATGGCGGCCCATGTCGCGCACTACCGCGACGAGTGGGCCGAGACCCTCGACGACCCGGAGAAGCTGGCCCGGTTCGTGTCGTTCGTGAACGCGCCCGAAGCCCCCGACCCACTGGTGGGCTTCGTCCCCGAGCGCGACCAGATCAAGCCCGACCTGCCGCTGCTGACGCTCGGCACCCGCCCCCTGGAAGGAAGCGCCCGATGACCCTGGCACCCGAGACGACGGACGTGACCGTCCGGACGACGGACCCGACCGTCGAGTTGCGGTGCGACGGGGACTGGCTGACCGTCTGCGACCTGGCGCGGCTGGTCCCCGGCCGCGGCGTGGCGGCGCTGCTGCCCGACGGCCGGCAGGCGGCCGTCTTCCTCGACCGCTCGGGCCGGCTGCACGCCGTCGACAACCGCGATCCGTTCACCGGCGCCGCGGTCCTCTCCCGCGGTCTGACCGGCACCCACCAGGGCCGTCCGTTCGTCGCCTCCCCGCTGCTGAAGCAGCGTTTCTGCCTGGAGTCGGGGCAGTGCCTGGACGATGCGTCGGTGCGGGTGGCGACGTACGAGGTCCGGATCCGGTAGGGACCACCACCACCCGCCGCCAGGGCGCGGGACCGCCAGACGGACAGAACGCTTACGGCGCACGGCGGCGCGAGCGCGCTGAAGTTCTCGGCCGCCGGGACCTACGAGGTGACGGGACCGTTCCGCTCGTAGTGCCCCGGCAGGCAACGTCCGCCCGGCCCGCACCGCACCGCACCGCACCGCACCGGAGCGGACGGTCGGCGTCCGGGTTCACAGGTTGGCACAGGAAGAAGTGGAATCCTCCGTCACGCCATGTTCCCCCGCCACGTTAGGGGCCCGAACGCATGCTTTCCGAACGTTCCGGACCATCCCGCCGCGCCGTTCTGGGCGCCGCCGCCTTCGGCTCGCTCGCGGTGGCGGCCGGCGCCGGACCGGCGAGCGCCGCTGCCCGGCACAAGGCCGCCCGGCCGACCGAGATCCCGCTGCCGAACGGCTTCGCCCCCGAGGGCATATCCATCGGACAGCAGCCGTACGCCTACCTCGCCTCCCGCGTCGACGGCGCCGTTCACCGGGTTGACCTGAGCACCGGCCAGGGCACCACCGTCCACCCGGGGCAGACCGGCGCCAGCGCCAACGGCCTGAAGGTCGACACCGACGGCCTGGTGTACCTGACCTCCGGCACGGCCGGCGGCACCGCCAAGGTCATCGACTCGGCCGACGGCAGACTCCTCGCCACCTACCAGCTCACCGACCCGACCGGCCACTTCATCAACGACGTGGCGCTGGTCGGCGACCGCGCCTGGTACACCGACTCCTACGGCCCCGTCCTCTACGGCGTGCCGCGCGGCCGCAAGCGGGGCGAGGTCCGCGCGCTGCCGCTGACCGGCGACTGGGTGCAGAACACGGCAGCGGGCACCATCAACGCCAACGGCATCGTCGGCACGCCCGACGAGTCCGCGCTGATCGTCGTCAACGGCGGCAGGCTCTACCGCGTGCCGGTGGACACCGGCGAGGCCGCGCAGATCACGCTCAGCGGCACCGACGCCCTCACCTACGGCGACGGCCTGCTCCGGATCGGGCACACCCTCTACGTCGTACAGAACCGCGCCAACCAGGTCAGCGTGCTCGACCTGGACGACAAGGCCGGCACCGCCACCCTGACCCGCACGATCACGGACGCGCGCCTCGACGTGCCCACCACCGCGGCCTCCTACGGAGACCTCCTCTACCTGGCCAACGCCCGCCTCACCACGCCCCCGACCGCCGACACGACGTACAACGTGATCGCGGTGCCCCGCTGACGCTCGCCGGCGGGCGGCACCGCGACGCCACGCGGGCGGCACCCTCCCCGGGGTGCCGCCCTCTCCACCCGACCTACTTGACCGATCGTTCTGGAAAACCCTAGGCTCGCGTACGTGGCGAGGACCAAGGAATTCGATCCGGACACCGCTCTCCAGGCAGCCATGGAACTCTTCTGGCAGCGTGGCTACGAGGCGACGTCCATGGCGGATCTGGTGACACACCTGGGCATCGGACGGGCCAGCATCTACGCGACCTTCGGCAGCAAGCACGAGCTGTACCTGAAGGCGTTCGACCGGTACTGCGAGAACCGCGACGCCCTGCTGCTGCGGGAGTTGTCCCAGCCCGGCCCGGCACTGCCCGCCGTCCGCGCCGTCGTACGGCGGTTCGCCGCCGAGTCGGCCGAGGAACGGCGGCTGTGCGGCTGCCTCGTCACCAACACGGCCGCCGAACTGGCCCCGCACGACCCGGTCGCGGCCCGCCGCGTCGAACAGCGGTGGGACTACCTGGAGACCTTGCTGCACTCGGCGCTGACCCGGGCGCGGGCGCAGGGCGAGCTGCCCGCGGAGCGCGATCCGCGGGCGCTGGCCCGCATGCTGCTGGTGCTGATGCAGGGCCTGCGGGTCACCGGGAAGGCGTCACCCGACCCGACCCGCGTCCGGGACGCGGCCGAGCAGGCGCTGACACTGCTGGGCTGAACCGCCCGACCGAGACCAAAGCCCGGACCCCGGGCTCCCTTTCCCTGCCACCATACTGAACCAATCGGTCAAATAAAGGGGAGATCATGACCACTGCCGCCGCCCGGACCCGTTTCGCCGGCCGCACGGCCCTCGTCACCGGAGCCGGCTCCGGCATCGGACGCGCGACGGCCCTCGCGTTCGCCGCGGAGGGCGCCCGGGTCGTCGTCGCCGGACGCCGCCGGGAACCCCTGGACGAGACCGTCCGGTTGATCGTCGAGCGGGGCGGCGAGGCGTTCGCCGCGACCGGTGACGTCACGCTCGCCGCGGACGCCGAGGCACTGGCCGCCGCGGCGGCGGAGCGCTACGGCTCACTGGACGTGGCGGTCAACAACGCGGGCGTCTTCCGGGGCGGCCGGCCGCTCGCCGACCTCCCGGAGGCCGACTGGCACACCCAGCTGGAGATCAACGTCACCGGTGTCTACCTGGCGATGCGGGCCCAGATACGGCGGATGCGCGACCAGCCGTCGGGCGGCGCGATCGTCAACGTCTCCTCCAACCTCGGCGTGCACGCCACCTCCCCCGGCGCCGCCGCCTACGCCGCCACCAAGGCCGCGGTGACCGCGCTCAGCCGTGGCGCCGCCCTCGACCACATCCGCGACGGTGTACGGATCAACGTGGTCAGCCCCGGCGCCAGCGACACCCCGATGTCCCTCCGGCCCGGCGAGACGGAGGCCGCCCGCACCGGGCGGGCGAAGGCCACACTGCCACTCGGCCGCATCTCCGCCACCGAGGAGATCGCCACCGCCGTGCTCCACCTGGCCTCACCCGAGGCGGCATCGATGGTCGGCTCGGACCTGGTGGTGGACAGCGGGGGGTCGCTGTGAGCGGCTTTCTGTGCTTTTTGTGAGCGGCGCGTCCGGGGTCGCACCGGCCCCGGACCCGGCCGTCTTCGAGCGGCTGGTGACCGGTCCTCGCGGCCACGTGGCATCACGGGTACACGTCAGTACACGTCACCGGATACACCCGGCCCTTTTCCGCGCGCGGGCGGCGACCATCCCGGCCGACTCCCCTGATCGTTGCCGAAGCCTCCGGTCGTCGGAGTACGTCGCCGCGCGGATCAGCGGACCCCGGACGGCCGGTCCACGTCGCGCCCGTTCGCCGGCTCAGGCATCCCGCGATCGCGACTGCGGTAGGTGAGGAGTCCTTCGATCCCCCGCAGGAACGTCTCGCGGACGAGCGCGGGGTCGGCCAGGCAGCCGGCGGACATGGCGCCGTCGCGCAGCATGACGAAGTGCCTGGCGGCGGGTTCCGGGTCGGGCTTCCCCGTTTCGGAGAAGAGTTCGACGATCGCGGCCAGGAACCACTCGCGGTGCCTGACAACGGCCCGGTGCACCGGATGGGCCGGGTCGGGGTACTCGGCGGCGGCGTTGAGGAAGGCGCAGCCGCGGAAGCCGGGGCTCTGGATGTCGTCGGCAATCGCCGCGGCAACAGCCCTGATCACGTCGTCGGTGGACGCGCCCTCGGTCCGCGCGGCCCTCACGCGTGAGCGAATCGCCTCGTCGCCTTGTGTCAGGTAGGCGACGACGAGGTCGTCCTTGCTGGGGAAGTGCCGGTACAGCGTCGCCCGAGTGACCCCGGCCGTAGCGATGATGCGGTCGATCCCGACGGAATGAAGACCTTCGGCGTAGAACAGCCGGCTCGCCGTACTGAGCAGTCGCGCCCGCGCCTCGGACATCCGATCCTCCGCAAATTCGTCGCCTGTCGCCACGAGCGTAGCAGATAGAACGGTCGGTCTTGACATTTCCCACCACCTCCAGCAGAGTCTGCGAGACCGATCGGTCTGTCCACCTGTCACCCGCTCCACGTGAGCGAGAGACCTGCCACCTGCTCCACGTGAGCGAGAAAGAGGAGTCCGATGTCCCATTCCACCGAAGCCGGCAAGCTCATCGCCCAGCCGACGACCGACGGCGGCACAGCGGCGCTGCGCAACCTGTACGTCGTCCGATTCGGCTTCGCCGTCATCTGGGCGGGCCTGCTCGCCACCGGCGCCTCGACGCTGAACCCGCTCAGCGTCACCCTGGTGGTGGTCTATCCGCTGTTCGACCTCGCCGCCGCCGTGTACGACTTGCGGTCGTCGGGTGGCACGCGGCCGAACGTGCCGCTCTACGTCAACATGGCGCTGAGCCTGCTCACCGCGATCGGGCTGGCCGTCGCCGTCGGCTCCGGGATCCCGGACGCCCTGCGGGTGTGGGGAGGCTGGGCGATCACCGCAGGCATCGTCCAGTTGATCGTCGCGATCCAGCGGTACCGGCTCGGCGGCCAGTGGGCGATGATCCTCAGCGGCGGAATCTCCGTCCTCGCCGGCTCCGGCTTCGTCGTGATGGCTTCGGGTGCGAAGGCGTCGCTGGCCGGCCTCAGCGGGTACGCCACGCTCGGCGGCGTCTTCTTCCTGATCTCGGCGATCCGCCTGCACCGCAACGCGGCGAGGGCGGACCGATAACCCACCCGACCCGAGAACCGGGCCGGCTTCACCTCGGCCGACGCCAATGTGGTGGACGTCCGGCAGGCCGGGCACATCGGCGCCCGCATCGTCCACGCCTGCGCCTGAGCCGTCCGCCGCCCCGTACGCGGCTGAGCCGGCAACCACCGCCGGCTCGGCGGAACGCGCCTGTTCCCGCGCCAAGGGGCGGCACCCCCGCACAGGGTGCCGCCCCTTCTTTTGCGCACCGGAGCCGGTGCCCGGGTCGGTGAGGGTCGGGGTGACCCGGGGCTGCTCCGGAGATCCGTGACGCGGCCGGAGCCGGTCAGCGGTGGTCGCTGCCCGGTGACTCGGTGGCCGCGCGGCCCGCCTCCAGGCGGGCCACCGGGATGCGGAACGGGGAGCAGGAGACGTAGTCCAGGCCCACCTCGTGGAAGAAGTGCACCGAGTCCGGGTCGCCGCCGTGCTCGCCGCAGACGCCGAGCTTCAGGCCGGGGCGGGTGGCGCGGCCGGCCCGCGCCGCGTCCGCCACCAGCCTGCCGACGCCCTCCCGGTCGATGGTCTCGAACGGGCTGACCCCGAAGATGCCCTTCTCCAGGTAGGCCGTGAAGAAGGACGCCTCGACGTCGTCGCGGCTGAAGCCCCACACCGTCTGGGTGAGGTCGTTGGTGCCGAAGGAGAAGAACTCGGCCGCCTCGGCGATCTGGTCCGCGGTCAGCGCGGCGCGCGGCAGTTCGATCATGGTGCCGATCGCCAGCTTCAGCTCGGTGCCGGTCGCCTCCTGGACCTCGGCGATGACCCGGTCCGCCTCCTCGCGGACGATCTCCAGCTCCTGGACGGTGCCGACGAGCGGAATCATGATCTCGGCGCGCGGGTCGCCCTTGGCGTTCCGGCGCTCGGCCGCCGCCTCGGCGATCGCCCTGACCTGCATGGCGAACAGGCCGGGGATGACCAGCCCGAGGCGGACGCCGCGCAGGCCGAGCATCGGGTTCTGCTCGTGCAGCCGGTGCACCGCCTGGAGCAGCCGCAGTTCGTTCTCGTGCGGCTCCTGCCGGGACTCCGCCAGCGCCACGCGCACCGACAGCTCGGTGATGTCGGGCAGGAACTCGTGCAGCGGCGGGTCGAGCAGCCGGACGGTCACCGGCAGCCCGTCCATCGCCTCGAACAGCTCGACGAAGTCCTGCTTCTGGAGCGGCAGGAGCTGCTTCAGCGACTCCTCGCGCTCGGCCTCCGTGTCGGCCAGGATCAGCCGCTCCACCAGTTCGCGCCGGTCGCCGAGGAACATGTGCTCGGTGCGACACAGGCCGATGCCCTGGGCGCCGAAGCGCCGGGCCCGCAGCGCGTCCTCGGTGTTGTCGGCGTTGGCGCGCACCCGCAGCCGGCGCTTGCGGTCGGCGAACGCCATGATCCGGTGCACCGCCTCGACCAGTTCGTCGGCGTCGTCGGCGCCCGCGTGCATCCGGCCCTCGAAGTACTCCACCACCGGGGACGGCACCACCGGGACCTCGCCGAGGTACACCTTGCCCGTCGAGCCGTCGATGGAGAGCAGGTCGCCCTCCTCGACGACGTGCCCGCCCGGCACCGTCATCCGGCGCCGCTTGGTGTCGACCTCCAGTTCCTCCGCGCCGCAGACGCAGGTCTTGCCCATGCCGCGGGCGACCACGGCCGCGTGCGAGGTCTTGCCGCCGCGGGAGGTCAGGATGCCCTCGGCCGCGATCATGCCGTCCAGGTCGTCGGGGTTGGTCTCGCGGCGCACCAGGATGACCTTCTCGCCCGAGCGTGACCACTTGACGGCGGTGTACGAGTCGAAGACCGCCTTGCCGACCGCGGCGCCCGGCGAAGCGGCGATGCCCCGGCCGATCTGATCGGCCTTGGCGTGCTCGTCGAACCGCGGGAACATCAGCTGCGCGAGCTGGGCCCCGGTGACCCGTTGCAGTGCCTCGGTCTCGTCGATCAGGCCCTGGTCCACCAGCTGGGTGGCGATCCGGAAGGCGGCGCCCGCGGTGCGCTTGCCGACCCGGGTCTGGAGCATCCACAGCTGGCCGCGCTCGATGGTGAACTCGATGTCGCAGAGGTCCCTGTAGTGGTTCTCCAGGGTCTCCATGATCTGCATGAGCCGGCCGTACGACTTCTTGTCGATCGACTCCAGTTCGGCGAGCGGGACCGTGTTGCGGATGCCCGCGACCACGTCCTCGCCCTGCGCGTTCTGGAGGTAGTCGCCGTAGACGCCCTGGTGGCCGCCGGCCGGGTCGCGGGTGAAGGCGACGCCGGTGCCGGAGTCCGGGCCGAGGTTGCCGAAGACCATCGAGCAGATGTTGACGGCGGTGCCGAGGTCGTGCGGGATGCGTTCCTGGCGGCGGTAGAGCCTGGCCCGGTCGCCGTTCCAGGACTCGAAGACCGCCTTGACGGCGAGGTCCATCTGTTCGCGCGGGTCCTGCGGGAAGTCCCGGCCCGCCTCGGCCTTGACGATCTTCTTGAACCGGGTGACCAGTTTCTTCAGGTCGGCGGCGTCCAGTTCGGTGTCGACCGCGACCTTCTTGGCCTCCTTGGCCTTGTCGAGGGCCTCCTCGAAGTGGTCGCCGTCGATGCCGAGGACGGTCTTGCCGAACATCTGGATGAGCCGGCGGTAGGAGTCCCAGGCGAACCGTTCGTCGCCGGCCTGTTCCGCCAGGCCCTGCACGGACCTGTCGGAGAGGCCGATGTTCAGGACGGTGTCCATCATGCCGGGCATCGAGAACTTCGCCCCGGAGCGGACCGACACGAGGAGGGGATCGTCGGCCTGTCCGAGCTTCTTGCCCATGGTCGCTTCGAGGGCTTCGAGGTGCGCACTCACCTCGTCACGCAGTGCCACCGGCTCCTCGCCACTGCCGAGGTAGACCTTGCACGCCTCGGTGGTGATGGTGAAGCCCGGGGGCACCGGCAGGCCCAGATTGGTCATCTCCGCGAGGTTCGCACCCTTACCTCCGAGAAGATCCCTGAGGTCCTTGTTGCCTTCGGTGAAGTCATAGACGAACTTCACGCCCTCAACACTCTTGCCCGACGCGCGTACGTGAGGATCTTTGTTTTCCGACACGGGTCTCGACTCCTTGAGGCCGTGATGGCTGCCCTGATGGCGAGGAACATACCCAGATCGAAGGCATCTGGGTACGTCCACTCGTGGGTCATGCGCCCGTAACCAGCCGTCCGCCGCTGGATCGAAAGTCAAGGATGGGTAAGCACCGGGCAGCCGACGTTTTCACTTCTTGAACGAACCAGGGTCCACTGACCCACGCGAACTGCTCAGATGAGCGACTTCCGGCACGCTTGATTTTTCTCGATGAACAATCAAGGGGTGGCACTGAGTGCCACCCCTTGGAGAAGTGCAGTCGTCCATGATCCGCTCATCTGAGCGCAACCCCTATCAAGGGTGGCGAGAATCACGCTGCCACAGCCAGCCGGATTCCACCATGCGGACAGCTCTCCGGGACCCGACCCGAGGCGGAAACACCCGCGTCACACCCCACATCACGCCCCGCATCACACCCCGCGCCGCAGCCCGCGCCCCACCCCGCCTCACACGCCCATCGCCAGCAGTCGCTCCTCCACCCGCTGCGGCGCGTACAGGTACTCCACGACCAGCGCACCGGCGCCGACCAGAGCGGCCCGCTCGCCCAGCCGCGAGGTGACGACGTCCAGGTGGGCGGTGGAGCGGGGCAGCGCCCGCTGGTAGAGCAGCTCCCGTACGCCGGTCAGGAAGGGCGTGCCGGCCAGGTCCCCGGCGATCATCAGGACCCCGGGGTTGAGCAGCGTGACGACGGTCGCGAGCACGTCCCCGACCCGGCGGCCCGCCTCCCGGGCCAGCGCGGTCGCCTCCGGATGCCCGGCGGCCAGCAGTTCGCGCACGTCCGAGCCGGAGGCCGCGCGCACCCCGGCCTCGGTCAGCCGCCGGGCCACGGCGCCACCGCTGGCGACGGCCGCCAGACAGCCGTACGAGCCGCAGCGGCACAGCGCGTCCGCGCCCACCCGGATGTGCCCGATGTCCCCGGCGCCGCCGTCGATGCCGCGGTAGATCGAACCGCCCACCACGACCCCGGCGCCGATCCCGGTCGACACCTTGACCAGGACGAAGGCCGAGCAGTCCGGGTGTCCGGTGCGCTGTTCGCCGTACGCCATGAGGTTCGCGTCGTTGTCCACGAGCACCGGCACCGCGGGCGCCCCGGTGTGCTCGGTGAACGCGCGGGAGAGCCGGCCCCTGATGTCGTAGCCGTCCCAGCCCGGCATGATCGGCGGCTGCACCACCCGGCCGGTCACCCGGTCCACCGGCCCCGGCACGGCGATCCCTATGCCGCACACCTCCGTCGCCCGGTGCCCGGCCGCGGGCAGCAGCTCGGCGAACCAGCGGCCGAGTCGGCCGAGGACCGCCTCGGGGCCGTCCTCGACGACCAGCGCGCCCGAGCGCTCGGCGAGGAGGTCGCCGGTGAGCGTGACGACGGCCGCGCGGGCGTGCCGGGTGTCCAGGTCCGCGACGAGCACCACCGCGTGCGAGTCGTCGAACTCCAGGGTGATCGAGGGGCGCCCGCCGAGCGGCGAGCCGACCGGGCCGCCGGCCCCCTCGCGCAGCCAGCCCGCGCGGAACAGCCGGTCGAGGCGGTGCCCGACGGTGGCCCGGGACAGGCCGGTGGCCTGCTGGAGGGCACCGCGCGTGGTCGCCCGCCCGCTGCGCACGAGTTCGAGCAGATCCCCCGCGCTGGCCTGTCCGCGTCCCGTCATACGCACCCCCTTGTGTTTCTCCAGCTTGCATTACATATTGGGTTTTGCGTGTTAAGTAGACGTAACCCTAAGGTACCTACAGCCGAACCAGGTCGGCCGGACGTCTTCGGGGAGCCCCGAGTGGATCGCACTGCCCAGCTCACTGCCCATCGCGCGGCGTACCAGGCGCAGCACACGGCCCCGTACCAGGCCGTATACGATCCGCCGCCCGCGGTGGACGCTCCCCCGCCCCCTGCCGGGTCTTTGCAGGTCAGGGCGGCACGTGTGCTGGAGGACAACTGGACCGGCACGTCCACGGTGCCCTCGCCCGCCCTGTATCCGCACCAGTGGTCCTGGGACTCGGCGTTCATCGCGATCGGCCTGCGGCACGTCTCGCCGTTACGGGCCCAGACGGAGCTGGAGACACTGCTGACCGCCCAGTGGGCGGACGGACGCGTTCCGCACATCGTCTTCAACCCCTCCGTACCGCTCGACGCCTACTTCCCGAGCCCCGACTTCTGGCGCTCCTCGACCGCGGGGCGCGCTGCGGGCGCCCCGCGCACCGTACAGACCTCCGGCATCGTGCAGCCACCGGTGCACGCGCTGGCGGCCTGGCTGGTGCACCGCGCCGACCCGGGCCTCTCGCGGGCGCGCGGCTTCCTGGCCCGGGTCTACCCGCGCCTCGCCGCCTGGCACCGCTATCTGCTGCACCGGCGGGACCTGGGCGGCGGCGGCCTCGCGTCCGTCGTGCACCCCTGGGAACAGGGCATGGACAACAGCCCCTGCTGGGATGCCCCGCTCTCCCGGGTCAGGCCCGCCCCGGCCCGCTCCTTCCGCCGCGCCGACCTCGACCACGGCGCGGCCGAGGACCGGCCGACGGATCTGGACTACGGGCGCTACGTGCGGCTTGCGACCGACTACCGCGACGGCTGCTACGCCGACGGACCGGGGCGGTTCGCGGTCGAGGACCCGGCGTTCAACGCGCTGCTCATCGCCTCCGAGCACGCGCTGGCGCGGATCGCGTGCGAGCTGGGCGCGGCCGGCACGGCGCGCCACGCGCGCGCGGAGCGGCTGACCGCGGCACTGGTCGAACGGCTGTGGGACCCGGCGCAGGGCATGTTCTTCTGCCGGGACCTGCGCGGGGCGGGGCTGATCCCGGAGCGCAGCGTCTCCGGGCTGGTCCCGCTCCTGCTGCCCGGCCTGCCGCCGGACATCGCGGCGGCCCTCGTGCGCACCCTCACCGGCCCGCACTTCGGCCTCGGCACGGCCACCCGGCTGGTACCGAGCTACGACCTGCTCGGCGAGGCGTTCGACCCGCACCGCTACTGGCGCGGCCCGGCCTGGTTCAACACCGGCTGGCTGGTGGAGCGCGGACTGCGGGCGCACGGTGAGCCGGCACGGGCCGACGCGCTGCGCGAGGCGCTGGTGGACACGGCCGATGGGACCGGGTTCGCCGAGTACGTCGACCCGTACACCGGCGCGGCCTGCGGCGCGCCGGGCTTCAGCTGGACGGCCGCGCTCACGCTCGACCTGCTCCACACACCCCCGGCGTCCCGGTTGCGGCCGGTCATGGCGGAGTCCCGTCCCGGACAGGGTGTGTCCCCCGCACGCACCGGCACGTTCGACAGGAGTGACAAGGGAGGGGACCGGTGATGACGGACCGGCAGCACCTGCTCGTGCACGGTACGACGTTCGCCGCCGTCGGTGACGGCGGCGACATCAGCGGAGTACGGGGCGGCGCCTCCCCGGACGGGTTGTTCGTCCGGGACGCGCGGCACCTCAGCCGCTGGCAGCTCACTCTCGACGGGGCGGTGCCGGAGGCGCTGGCCCCGGTCGCGGACGGGGACGGGGCGCGCTGCGTGCTCGTCCCGCGCGGCGGCCGGCAGGAGCCGCCCGCGCACACCCTCTTCCGGGAACAGGCCGTCGGCGACAGCTCGTTCGTGGAATCGCTCCAGGTCACCAGCAACCGCCCGGTGCCCACCACGGTGCGTCTGGCGATCACCGCCGACGCCGACTTCACCGACCAGTTCGAGCTGCGCGCCGACCACCGCACGTACCACAAGGGCGGCGCGGTGCGCTCCCGGCAGGTCCTCGACGACGGTGTGGAGTTCGCCTACCGGCGCGGCGAGTGGCGGTCCTGTACGACCATCACGGCGGAGCCGGCCCCGGACGGCGTCGAGGAGACCGGCACCGGCGCCCGCCGCCTGGTGTGGACCCTGGACCTCGAACCGCACGGCACGACGGACCTGGTGCTGCGGGTGATGGCCCGCCCGCACGGCGAGAAGCGCGCGCTGCGCGTCCCGCGCTCCCCGGCCGCCGTGAACGAGCAACTCCTCGCGCTGGAGGGGGAGTTCACGGCAGGCGTGGCCTTCCCGACGGGCTGGCCGGAGCTGGCGGCGGCGTGCGCCCGGGGGCTCGCCGACCTCGCCGCGCTCCAGGTGCCGGCCCGGGGACCGGACGGCGAGGAGTTACGGGTACCGGCGGGGGGCGCCCCCTGGTTCCTGACGCTGCTCGGCCGGGACGCCCTGCTGACCGCCCTGTTCGCCCTCCCCTACCGGCCCCGGCTGGCCGCCGCCACGCTCCCCGCGCTCGCCGCCACCCAGGCGACGGAGAACGGCGCGGGCCCGGTGGCCCAGCCCGGCAAGATCGTGCACGAGGTGCGGCACGGCGAGCTGGCCCACTTCGGGCAGGTGCCGTTCGCCCGCTACTACGGCGCGGTGGACGCGACGCCGCTGTTCCTCGTCCTGCTCGGCGCGTACGTCGAGCAGACCGGTGACACGGCCATGGCCGCGCGGCTCGAACCGTACGCGCGGGCGGCGATCGGCTGGATGCTGGACCACGGCGGGCTGACCTCGCGCGGCTACCTGGTCTACCGCGCCGACCGGGGCGGGCTCGCCAACCAGAACTGGAAGGACTCCCCCGGCGCCATCTGCTCGGCCGACGGCACCCGCCCGAGCGGGCCGGTGATGGCGGCGGGCGCCCAGGGGTACGCGTACGACGCGCTGCGCCGCACGGCGTGGATCGCCCGCACGGTGTGGCGGGACGAGACGTACGCGGCCCTGCTCCGCGAGGCGGCGGCCGATCTGCGCGACCGCTTCCAGCGGGACTTCTGGATGCCGGATCGCTCCTTCCCGGCCCTCGCGCTGGACGGCGAGGGCCGGCAACTGGACGCGCTGGCCTCGGACGCCGGGCACCTGCTGTGGTCCGGGCTGCTGGACAAGGAGTACGGCGAACTGGTGGGCCGCCGGCTCCTTGAACCGGACTTCTTCTCCGGCTGGGGCGTCCGCACCCTGGCCGCCGGCCAGCCCGCCTTCCATCCGCTCTCCTACCACCGCGGTTCGGTCTGGCCGCACGACAACGCCCTGATCGCCCTGGGCCTGGCCCGCTACGGCCTGCACGACGAGGCCCGCGCGGTCGCCCACGGCCTGCTCGACGCGGCCTCGGCGACCGGGCACCGGCTGCCGGAGGTACTCGCGGGCTACGGCCGCGACAGCCACCCGGAGCCGGTCCCTTATCCGCACGCGTGCGTACGGGAATCGCGGTCGGCGGCGGCGCCGTTGGCACTGCTCACCGCGGTGGGCGGGGTGTAGCGGGAGGTCCGGCGGGGCGTTCGCGCGGTGTTTGCCGAGCGCGGTGAACGGGCGCGGGCGGCGGGCCGTACGGGATGACGGCGGTCAGGTGTCGCGGTCGGGCCGGGAGACTTCCGGCCCGACCGCCGCGCGTGCCCGCCGTCCCCGGCACGGGGCTCGGCCGCGGCCGACGCCTCCGCCTGTGCCCTGGCCGCCCGGACGGTGCCGCGGTCGGTCACCCGGCTCGTGAGCACGGCCGTACCGCCGGTGAATGCCGCCACCCATATCGCGCCGTCCCCCTGGCCGGCGCCTCGCAAGAGGCAGGCGTACGACGGCCACGCCGCTCGGTGCCGGACCGGCGCCGGGGGCTGCCGAGGGGGCGTCAGCCGCCCGAGGTGTCCACTTCCGCGTCCTCGGTGACGCCCGCGCAGTCGTACGGGTCGGTCAGCCAGCCGTCCGGGAGGACCACCCGGTTGTTGCCGGACGTGCGGCCACGGGGTCCGTCGGCGCCGGCCGGCCAGGGCTGGTCGAGGTCCAGTTCGTCCAGGCCGGAGCGGAGCTGCGCGAGGGACGAGGTGATCGCCAGGCGCCCCCGCATCTCCGAGCCGACCGCGAAGCCCTTCAGGTACCAGGCGACGTGCTTGCGGAAGTCGATCACGCCCCGCGCCTCGTCGCCCAGCCACTCGCCGAGCAGGCCCGCGTGCCGGACCATGACGTCGGCGACCTCGCGCAGGGACGGCCGCACCCTGTCCTGCGTGCGGCCCTCGAAGGCGGCGACCAGGTCCGCGAACAGCCACGGCCGGCCGAGGCAGCCGCGCCCCACGACCACTCCGTCACAACCGGTCTCGCGCACCATCCGCAGCGCGTCGTCGGCCGACCAGATGTCGCCGTTGCCGAACACCGGGATCTCCGGCACGTGCTCCTTGAGCCGGGCGATGGCCGTCCAGTCCGCCGTGCCGCCGTAGTGCTGGGCGGCGGTGCGGCCGTGCAGCGCGATGGACGTCACGCCCTCCTCGACCGCGATCCGCCCGGCGTCGAGGTAGGTGATGTGGTCGTCGTCGATGCCCTTGCGCATCTTCATCGTCACCGGCAGCGCGCCCGCGCCGGCGACGGCCTCGCGCAGGATCGCCCGCAGCAGGTTGCGCTTGTACGGGAGGGCCGAGCCGCCGCCCTTGCGGGTCACCTTGGGCACCGGGCAGCCGAAGTTCAGGTCGATGTGGTCGGCCAGGTCCTCCTCCGCGATCATGCGGACGGCCTTGCCGACGGTGGCCGGGTCCACGCCGTACAACTGGATGGAGCGCGGCTGCTCGGCCGCGTCGAAGCGGATCAGCTGCATGGTCTTCTCGTTGCGCTCGACCAGCGCCCGGCTCGTGATCATCTCGCTCACGAACAGCCCCTTGCCGCCGCTGAACTCGCGGCACAGGGTGCGGAACGGCGCGTTGGTGATCCCGGCCATGGGGGCGAGCACGACGGGCGGGCGCACGGCGTGCGGGCCGATGCGGAGCGGGGACTCGGAGAGGGTCGACGGCGTGGGCATTGCCCCATTGTCCCGTACTCCGCCGGATGCTCCCCGCGGCCTGTGGACAACCGGCGGACGGGAGGCGTCCGCAGGATCATGCATCACTCATTAGTTAGCCGCACTATCAGTTTCGACGTACGATGGAGCCCATGCCCCAGCCGAGCCCGCGCCGACGTTCGCTGATCCTCGCGATCTGCTGCATGAGCCTGCTGATCGTGAGTCTGGACAACACGATCCTGAACGTCGCCCTGCCGTCCATGCAGCGTGAACTGCACGCCACCACCTCGGGGCTGCAATGGACCATCGACGCGTACACGCTGGTACTGGCCTCGCTGCTGATGCTCGCGGGCTCCACCGCCGACCGGATCGGCCGCAAACGGGTCTTCATGGCGGGCCTGGTGCTGTTCACCGCGGGCTCGCTGCTCTGCTCCCTCGCGCCGAACCTGGAGTCGCTGATCGCCTTCCGCATGATCCAGGCGGTCGGCGGTTCGATGCTCAACCCGGTCGCCATGTCGATCATCACCAACACCTTCACCGACCCGCGCGAGCGCGCCCGGGCCATCGGCGCCTGGGGAGCCGTGGTCGGCATATCCATGGCCGCCGGCCCCCTGGTCGGCGGCCTGCTGGTGGACTCCGTCGGCTGGCGCTCGATCTTCTGGGTCAACATCCCGGTCGGCGTCGCCGCCCTGCTGCTCACCCTGCGCTACGTGCCCGAGTCCCGCGCCCCCAAGCCCCGCCGCCCCGACCCGGTCGGCCAGCTGCTGGTGATCGCGCTGTTCGGCGCGCTGACGTACGCCATCATCGAGGCACCGAACTCGGGCGCCGCCACCGTGCTGCCCTTCGCCGCGGTCGCCGTGATCGCTCTGGCGGCGCTGCTGCGGTACGAGCCCCGCCGCCCGGAACCCCTCATCGACCTGCGCTTCTTCAAGTCGGCGCCGTTCAGCGGGGCCACCGTCATCGCGATCAGCGCCTTTGCCGCGCTGGGCGGCTTCCTGTTCCTGTCGACCCTGTACCTACAGAGCGTGCGCGGCCTCGACGCGCTGCACGCCGGGCTGTGGATGCTGCCCATGGCGGCGCCGACGTTCCTGTGCGCACCGCTCTCCGGGCGGCTGGTCGGCACCCGGGGGCCGCGCCTGCCCCTGCTGATCGCGGGCGTCGCGATGACCACGGCCGGTGTGCTGTTCGCCGCGTTCCACGCGGAGACCTCGGACATCACCAGGTTCGCGGGCTTCGTACTGTTCGGCATCGGGTTCGGCTTCGTGAACGCGCCGATCACCAACACCGCGGTGTCCGGCATGCCACGGGCCCAGGCGGGCGTCGCGGCGGCCGTCGCCTCCACCAGCCGGCAGCTCGGGCAGACGCTGGGGGTCGCGGTGATCGGGGCCGTGCTGGCGGCCGGTATCGGCACCTCGGGGTTCGGGACGGCCTTCGACGCGGCCGCGCGGCCTGGCTGGTGGATCCTCACGCTGTGCGGTGCCCTGGTGCTCGTCCTGGGCGCGCTGACCAGTGGCCGCTGGGCCCGCGGGACCGCCCGGCGGACGGCCGAGCGGCTGGAGACGACCGAGGTGCTGGAGGCGGTGGGCGCACCCGGGCGCTGAGCTGAACGGGGCCCCGCGGGACGGAGCGGCAGGACACGGCTTGGCCAACTCGCCGTGAAAGGTTTCCTGTTGATGTTGGTCTTCCTGCACACTCCTTGCTGCACCATCGCCAGCCGCTGCACCATCGCCAGCCGCTGCACAAACCGCCGCACAAACCGCCGCGATATCCGCTGCGATATCCGCTGCGATATCCGGACAGCACTCCGTCTGGACGGACGTTGGAGACGCCATGTCGCAGAGCAACACGAGCAAGGTGAGCCGTCGGGACCAGCACGGCGGGGAACACGTGGTCAGGGTGCGGGGGACGGGGGCGCAGCGGGTGATCAGGTGTGACACCTGTGGGTGGCAGCAGCGGGCGCAGTTCCTGCCGTGGCTGAAGGCGGAGGAGCATCTCGCGGAGGTGCATGGGGCGACGGTGGATCCGGAGGAGTCCGCGCCCGGGTCCAGTCCTGGGGCTGCGCGGTAGGGGTAGGGGCCGGGGAGCGGGGGTGAGTGCGGGTGGGATGTGGCTGGTCGCGCCGTTCCCCGCGCCCCTTCAGGGGCGACCGGCCCCCCTCCGGAGCGCAACACAAACCCGGAGATGCGGGGCCACACGCCGTAGAAGCCCGGGAACAGGGACGAGCGCGGGCCGGACGTGGCTCGTCGCGCCGTTCCCCGCATCCCTTCAGGGGCGGGGGTGTCAGGGGGTGGGTGAGGTGAGGCCGCGTAGGAGGAGGTCGATCATCGCGGTGAACTCGTTGTCGATGCCCGGCTGCTCCCAGTCCCGTGCGTGGGCCGGGTCGTGGAAGCGGCTGGTGGCCTGGAAGACGACGCGCGCCGCCACGGCCGCGTCCGGGACGGTGAAGACGCCGGCGTCGACGCCGTCCTGGACGATGCGGGTCAGCTGGGCGGTGAGTTCGTCCAGGTGCTCGCCCACCGCCGTGACGTTCTCCTTGGTCAGCACCGTGTAGGTGCCGAACAGTTCCGGATCGGCGAGGGCCTTGCGCCGCTTCGCCGCGAACAGTCCGGCCAGCCAGTCGCGCAGCCGGGACTCCGGGTCGCGGTCCGCGCCGACGATGCCGGACAGCGCCTCCGAGGTGCGGTCCAGCCACCGTTTCGTCACCGCCTCCCGCAGCGCGGCCTTGGTCCGGAAGTGCCGGTACACGCTGCCGTGGCTGACGCCGAGCGCGCGGGCCACGTCCACCACGGTGGCCTTGGCCGGACCGTGGCGGCGCAGCACCTCCTCGGTCGCCGCAAGGATCCGCTCGGCGGTCAGGGTCTCGGTGGTCGGTGACATGACCTAGACCGTACCCGGCACCGCGGCCACTACTTCGAGCCGAGGTGGGACATCTGCGCGGACGGGTAGCGCTCGCCCCGGGCCGCGTCCGCGGGGACGGCCTCCTCGATCGCGGCCAGGTCCGCCTCGGTGAGCGTGACGTCCAGCGCGCCCAGCGACTCCGCGAGCCGCTCCCGGGTGCGGGCGCCGATCAGCGGCACGATGTCCGCGCCGCGCGAGAGCACCCAGGCGACGGCGATCTGGGCGACCGTCACGCCCTTCTGCTCGGCGACCTCGCGCAGCGCCTCGACCAGGTTCAGGTTGTGCTGGAGGTTGTCGCCCTGGAAGCGGGGCGCGAAGGCCCGGAAGTCGTTCGCGGCGAGCTGCCGGTCCCGGCTGAAGTGGCCGGAGATCAGCCCGCGGGAGAGCACCCCGTACGCGGTGACGGAGATGCCCAGTTCCCGTGTGGTCGGCAGGATCTCCTCCTCGATACCGCGGGAGATCAGCGAGTACTCGAACTGGAGGTCGGAGATCGGCGCCGTGGCGGCGGCCCGGCGGATGGTCCCGGCGTCGACCTCGCTCAGGCCGATGTGGCGGACGTGCCCCTTCTCGACCAGCTCGGCGATCGCGCCGACCGTCTCCTCGATCGGCACGTCCGGGTCGAGCCGGGCGATGCGGTAGATGTCGATGTGGTCGACGCCGAGGCGGTTGAGCGAGTAGGCGGCGAAGTTCTTCACGGCGGCCGGACGGCCGTCGTAGCCGCCCCAGTTGCCGTCCGGGTCGCGCAGCGCGCCGAACTTCACACTGACCAGCGCCTGCTCGCGGCGGGCCGCGGGCGCGGTGCGCAGCGCCTCGCCGACCAGCAGTTCGTTGTGGCCCATGGCGTAGAAGTCGCCGGTGTCCAGCAGGGTGACGCCCGCTTCCAGGGCGGCGTGGACGGTGGCGATGGATTCGGCCCGGTCCGCCTCGCCGTACAGCGCGGACATGCCCATGCAGCCGAGGCCGAGGGCGTAGGTCTGGGGGCCGGTGGTTCCGAGGGTGCGGATGTGCTTCGTCATGCGTCCACCCTGACATGACAGCTGACAGATTTCAATATCTGTCAGCTGTCATCTGTCACTTCCCGTCGCGCGGATTTTGGTCCAGACCTATTGACGAGAGGTCTGGACCACGAGCACTGTCATGCCTACGACACCTCACCGCACCCCCACCGGGAGGCCCCGCATGACCCGCCGTGTCCGCCGCCGACTCCGGCTGTTCGCCGCCGCGCTGACCGCGGCCGTCCTCGTCCCCCTCTCGGTCGCCGTCGCGCCCACCGCGTCCGCGGCCGACACCTGTGCCGTGAAGTCCCGCCCGGCCGGCAAGGTCCTCCAGGGCTACTGGGAGAACTGGGACGGTTCCGCCAACGGGGTGCACCCGCCCTTCGGCTGGACCCCGATCACCGACTCCCGCATCCAGAGCCACGGCTACAACGTGATCAACGCGGCCTTCCCGGTGATCCGCTCCGACGGCACCGCGCTGTGGGAGGACGGCATGGACGCCGGCGTGAAGGTGGCCACACCGGCGGAGATGTGCGCGGCCAAGGCGGCCGGCCAGACGATCCTGCTGTCCATCGGCGGCGCGACGGCCGGCATCGACCTCAGCTCGGCCGCAGTGGCCGACCGGTTCGTGGCGACAATCGTCCCGATCCTGAAAACGTACAATTTCGACGGGATCGACATCGACATCGAGACCGGGCTGGTCGGCAGCGGCAGCATCAGCCAACTCTCCACGTCCCAGGCCAACCTGATCCGGATCATCGACGGGATCCTGGCCCAGATGCCCTCGAACTTCGGCCTGACCATGGCCCCGGAGACGGCCTACGTCACCGGCGGCAGCGTCACCTACGGCTCGATCTGGGGCGCCTACCTGCCGATCGTCAAGAAGTACGCGGACAACGGGCGCCTGTGGTGGCTCAACATGCAGTACTACAACGGCAGCATGTACGGCTGCTCCGGTGACTCCTACTCGGCGGGCACGGTGGCGGGCTTCACCGCGCAGACCGACTGCCTCAACCAGGGTCTGGTGATCCAGGGCACGACGATCAAGGTGCCCTACGACAAGCAGGTGCCCGGCCTGCCCGCCCAGTCCGGCGCGGGCGGCGGCTACATGTCACCGTCGCTGGTCTCCCAGGCGTGGCAGCACTACGGCTCCTCGCTCAAGGGCCTGATGACCTGGTCGATCAACTGGGACGGGTCGAAGAACTGGACCTTCGGCGACAACGTCAAGGCGCTTCAGGGCCGGTGAGCGCCGCAAAGACGGCGGCGGGGCGAAGACGCAGGGACATAGCGACGTAGGGACGTAGCGACGTAGGGACGTAGCGACGTAGGGACGTAGCGACGTAGGGACGTAGCGACGTAGGGACGTAGCGACGTAGGGACGTAGCGACGTAAGCGGTAACGAAAGCGCCCACCCGCCGGCCGGCCGAAGCCGGGTGGCGGGTGGGCGTTCGTGTGTGCGGGGGCGGGGCGCCGGCGTCAGCAGCCCAGCAGGCGCGCGGCCAGGTACCCCTCGATCTGGTCCAGCGACACCCGCTCCTGCTTCATGGAGTCGCGCTCGCGGACCGTGACCGCGTTGTCCTCCAGGGTGTCGAAGTCGACCGTCACGCAGTACGGGGTGCCGATCTCGTCCTGGCGGCGGTAGCGGCGGCCGATCGCGCCGGCGTCGTCGAACTCGATGTTCCAGTGCTGGCGCAGCGCCTGGGCGAGGCCCTTGGCCTTCGGCGACAGGTCGGGGTTGCGGGACAGCGGGAGCACCGCGACCTTCACCGGGGCGAGGCGGTGGTCGAGCCGGAGCACCGTGCGCTTCTCCATCTTGCCCTTGGCGTTGGGCGCCTCGTCCTCGACGTAGGCGTCGAGCAGGAAGGCGAGCATCGCCCGGCCGACACCGGCCGCCGGCTCGATGACGTACGGCGTCCAGCGCTCGCCGGCCTCCTGGTCGAAGTAGGAGAGGTCCTGGCCGGACGCCTTGGAGTGGGCGCCCAGGTCGTAGTCGGTGCGGTTGGCGACGCCCTCCAGCTCGCCCCACTCGTTGCCGCCGAACCTGAAGCGGTACTCGATGTCGGCGGTGCGCTTGGAGTAGTGGGAGAGCTTCTCCTTCGGGTGCTCGTACCAGCGCATGTTCTCCTCACGCAGGCCCAGGCCCGTGTACCAGTTCCAGCGCTGCTCCATCCAGTACTCCTGCCACTTCTCGTCCTCGCCCGGCTTGACGAAGAACTCCATCTCCATCTGCTCGAACTCACGGGTGCGGAAGATGAAGTTGCCCGGCGTGATCTCGTTGCGGAACGACTTGCCCATCTGCGCGATGCCGAACGGCGGCTTGCGGCGCGAGGTGGTCTGCACCTGGGCGAAGTTGGTGAAGATGCCCTGGGCGGTCTCCGGGCGCAGGTAGGCGACGGAGCCGGTGTCCTGGGTCGGGCCGAGGTGGGTGGAGAGCAGACCGGAGAACTGCTTGGGCTCGGTGAACTGGCCCTTGTTGCCGCAGTTGGGGCAGTTGACGTCCGCGAGACCGTGCTCCGGCAGGCGGCCGTGCTTGGCCTCGTACGCCTCCTCCAGGTGGTCCGCGCGGAACCGCTTGTGGCAGGCGGTGCACTCGGTCAGCGGGTCCGTGAAGGTGGCGACGTGACCGGAGGCCACCCAGACCTCGGTGGCCAGGATGACGGACGAGTCGATACCGACCACGTCCTCGCGCGACGTCACCATGTAGCGCCACCACTGGCGCTTGAGGTTCTCCTTGAGCTCGACACCCAGCGGTCCGTAGTCCCAGGCGGCGCGCTGGCCGCCGTAGATCTCACTGCTCGGGAATACGAAGCCACGGCGCTTGCTCAGGCTGACGATGGTGTCGATCTTGTCGGCGGCCACGGTGCTCTCTTCATTACGACGACGGGCGACGAAGCGAGATGCTTCCAGCGAATGCTTCAGGTTACCGGCGCAGGCTCCCCCTCGGCCAAATCGGTGGGCCCGCGGAGCATCTCCGGATGCTTGTTGACAACGGTTTCCATAATTGTTGAAAATGACTCTCATGAACGCACGACGACGCCTCATACCCGCGGCCGCTGTACCGACGGCCGTCACGACCGCCCTCGGCATAGCCGCCCTCTCCGCCTGCTCCAGCGACGGCGCGGCGGCGGGTGACACCGGGAAGTTCGACGTCGTCGCGTCGTTCTATCCCATGGCCTTCCTCGCCGAGCGGATCGGCGGCGACCACGTCCACGTCACCAGTCTCACCCAGCCCGGCCAGGAGCCGCACGACCTGGAGATCAGCGCCAAGCAGACCGTGCAGCTCCAGGAGTCCGACGCGGTGCTCTACCTCAAGAACCTCCAGCCCTCCGTCGACGACGCGGTGGCGCAGTCCGAGATCAAGACGAAGATCGACGCCGCCTCCCTGACCACCCTGGAGAAGCACGGCAACGAGGTCGGCGGGCACGCGGCGGAACACGACACCGAGCAGGGCGGGGAGGCCGGCGGCGAGGACCCGCACATCTGGCTCGACCCGGTGCGTTACGCCCAGGTCGCCCAGGGTGTCGGCAGCGCCTTCGAGAAGGCCGACCCCGACCACGCGGCCGACTACAGGAAGAACACCGCGGCCCTGGTCAAGAAGCTCGGCGACCTCGACAAGCAGTTCAAGGACGGCCTGGCGAACACGAAGACCAAGGTCTTCATCACCACGCACGCCGCGTTCGGCTACCTCGCCGAGCGCTACGGCCTCACCGAGGAGGCCATCAACGGCCTCGACCCCGAGTCGGAACCCAGCGTCGCCCGGGTCAAGGACCTTGAGAAGATGGCGAAGGCCGACGGCGTCAGCACCGTGTTCTACGAGACGCTCGTCAGCGACAGGACCGCCAAGACCATCGCGGGCGACGCGGGCCTGAAGACGGACGTCCTCGACCCGATCGAGGGCATCACGGACAAGTCCCGCGGCAAGGACTACTTCTCGGTCCAGGAAGCCAACCTCAAGGCGCTCCAGAGCGCCCTGGGCAAGTGACCGCACCGATCGGTACGGAGGACGACATCATGGGCGCAGCCGGCGACAAGGGCGACCCCGTCATATCCCTGCGTGGCGTACACGCCGAGCTGGGCTCGCGCCCCGTCCTGCGCGGTATCGACCTCACCGTGCACCGCGGTGAGGTCGTCGCGCTGCTCGGCGCCAACGGCTCCGGCAAGTCGACCGTGGTCCGCAGCATCATCGGCCAAGTGCCGGTCGGTGCCGGGGCGATCGAGCTGTTCGGTACGGACCGGGGACGGTTCGCGGACTGGTGGCGGGTGGGCTACGTACCGCAGCGCACCACCGCGGCCGGCGGGGTCCCCGCGACAGCCACCGAGATCGTTGCCTCCGGCCGGCTCTCCCGCAGCCGGTTCGGTCCGTTCCGCCGGGCCGACCGCGCGGCCGTGCACCGCGCGCTGGAACTCGTCGGCATGGCCGACCGGGCGAAGGACTCCGTGGACGCCCTCTCCGGCGGCCAGCACCAGCGGGTGCTGATCGCCCGCGCCCTGGTCGCCGAACCCGAGCTGCTGATCATGGACGAGCCGATGGCGGGCGTCGACCTGGCCAGCCAGGAGGTGCTGGCCCGGACGCTGCGCGACCAGGTCGCGCAGGGCGCCACCGTCCTGCTGGTCCTGCACGAACTCGGTCCGCTGGAGCCGTTGATCGACCGGGCCGTCGTCCTGCGTGACGGCGGCGTGGTGCACGACGGGCCGCCGCCCCGACCGGTCGGCGACCACGCCCAGCCGGGCCACGACCACGTCCACCCGCACGAGAGCGCGGGCGCCGAACCGATCCGGACGGGACTGCTGAGCTGATGGACTTCCTGAACTACGCCCTCATGCAGCGGGCCCTGCTCGCCGCCGTCCTGGTCGGCATCACCGCCCCCGCCATCGGCATCTACCTCGTCCAGCGCCGGCAGGCCCTGATGGGCGACGGCATCGGCCATGTCGCGATGACCGGCGTCGGCCTCGGCTTCCTGCTGTCCACCTCGCCGGTGTGGATGGCCACCGCCGTCTCCGTGCTCGGCGCGGTCCTCATGGAGCTGATCCGCTGGTACGGCCGCACCCGCGGCGACATCGCCCTCGCGATGCTGTTCTACGGCGGCATGTCCGGCGGTGTCCTGTTCATCAACCTCGCGCCGGGCGGCTCCAACGCCAACCTGACCTCGTACCTGTTCGGCTCGCTGTCGACCGTGTCGCAGTCCGACGTGCTGGCGATCTGCCTGCTGGCCGCGTTCGTGGTCCTGGTCACCCTCGGGCTGCGCCGCCAGTTGTTCGCGATCAGTCAGGACGAGGAGTTCGCGCGGGTCACGGGGCTGCCGGTGCGGGCGTTGAACCTGCTCATCGCGGTCACCGCGGCGGTGACCGTGACCGTCGCCATGCGTGTGGTCGGGCTACTGCTGGTGAGCGCGCTGATGGTGGTCCCGGTGGCCGCCGCGCAGCAGCTCAGCCGCAGTTTCGCGGCGACCTTCGCGATCGCCGTCGCCATCGGCGTCAGCGTGACGATCGGCGGCACGATCACGTCGTACTACCAGGACGTGCCGCCCGGTGCGACCATTGTTCTGCTGACCATCGCCGCGTTCATCCTGCTGACCGCGCTGGCCACGCCGCTGGCCCGGCGCCGCGCCCGAGCACTCGCCGCCGCGCAGGCCGCCGGCGCCCCCGCGGAGCGTACGGTTCCGGTCACCCGTGGGGCGGGCGAGGAGGTCGGTGTCTGACTGAGCGTAGGCCGGGCTGGCACAATGTCCCGGCAGATGCTGATCCGAGGAGGCAACCGGTGACGACCGCTGGACCGCCCGTGAAGGGCCGCTCGACCCGTCAGCGGGCCGCCGTGGCGGCGGCTCTGAACGAGGTCGACGAGTTCCGCAGCGCCCAGGAACTCCACGACATGCTGAAGCACAAGGGCGACTCGGTCGGTCTGACCACGGTCTACCGCACGCTCCAGACCCTCGCCGACGCCGGTGAGGTCGACGTTCTGCGCACCTCCGACGGCGAGTCGGTCTATCGACGCTGCTCCACCGGCGAGCACCATCACCACCTGGTCTGCCGGGCCTGCGGCAAGGCGGTCGAGGTGGAGGGGCCCGCGGTGGAGAAGTGGGCGGAGGGCATCGCGGCGGAGCACGGGTTTGTGAATGTGGCGCATACGGTGGAGGTTTTTGGGACCTGTGCGGAGTGCGCCGCGGGTTGAGCGGGGTGGGGAGTGTTGGGTTCGTTGTCGGGTGCGGGTGCGGGTGGGTGGGGGCTGGGCGCGCAGTTCCCCGCGCCCCTGGGTGGGATCGTGTGCCCTCGGGGGTGAGGGCCGCGCGTGTTGTAGTGGGCGTCCCGGGGCGTTGTCGGGTGCGGGTGGGTGGGGGCTGGGCGCGCAGTTCCCCGCGCCCCTGGGTGGGACGGTGTGCCCTCGGGAGTGAGGGCGGGGGCCCGTGGGGTCAGGGGGTGGTGGGAGTGTTGTTGTTCCTGGGCTGTAGTTCGTTCGGGATCGCGCCGCCGAAGCGGCGGTCGCGGGAGGCGAACTCGATGCAGGCACGCCACAGGTCACGGCGGTCGAAGTCGGGCCACAGGACGTCCTGGAAGACCATCTCGGCGTAGGCGCTCTGCCACAGCAGGTAGTTCGAGGTGCGCTGCTCGCCGCTCGGGCGCAGGAACAGGTCGACGTCGGGCATGTCCGGGTAGTAGAGGTACTTCTGGATGGTCTTCTCGGTGACCTTGGCCGGGTCGAGGCGGCCGGCCTTCACGTCCTCGGCCAGCGCCTGCGCGGCGTCGGCCAGTTCGGCACGGCCGCCGTAGTTCATGCAGAAGTACAGCGTGAGCAGGTCGTTGTCCTTGGTCTGCTCCTGGGCGACCTGGAGTTCCTTGGCGACCGACTTCCACAGCCTGGGCATCCGGCCCACCCAGCGCACCCGGATGCCGAGGGCGTCGAGTTCGTCGCGGGTCTTGCGGATGAAGTCGCGGTTGAAGTTCATCAGGAAGCGGACCTCGTCCGGCGAGCGCTTCCAGTTCTCCGTGGAGAAGGCGAACAGCGAGATGTTGCGGATGCCGATCTCGACGGAGCCCTGGAGGACGTCGAGGACGCGTTCGGCGCCGATCTTGTGCCCTTCGGTCCGCGGCAGGCCGCGCTCCTTGGCCCAGCGGCCGTTCCCGTCCATGACGATCGCCACGTGCTGCGGGACCAGCTCGCCGGGCAGCTTCGGCGGCCGGACCCCGGACGGGTGCGGCTCCGGTGACTTGTACTCGCGGCGCTGGCGGCCCAGGATCCCGCGTACGGCCATGTGCTCTCGTCTCCCTCTACAACTTCCGCGCCGTTCTCACCGACGCCGTGCCTATGACTTTTCCACGTACCTCAGTGAGCGCAGTCCGCGCTCCAGGTGCCAGTGCAGGTAGGCGGACACCAGTCCGTTCCCCTCCCGGACGTACCGCGGCTCGCACGCGTCCGCGGCCTCCCAGTCTCCCGTAAGCAGCGCACCGAGGAGGACCAGGGCCTGCGGCGAGGGTACGACGCTGCCCGGCACCCGGCAGTCCACGCAGAGACAGCCGCCGGAGGCGACCGAGAAGAAGCGGTTCGGGCCGGGCATCCCGCATTTCGCGCAGGCGCCGAAGCTGGGGGCGTAGCCGTTGACGGCGAGGGAGCGCAGCAGGAAGGCGTCGAGGACCAGATGGGGCGCGTGCTCGCCGCGGGCCAGCGTGCGCAGCGCGCCGACGAGCAGCAGGTACTGCTGGACGGCCGGTTCGCCCTCGTGGTCGGTGAACCGCTCGGCGGTCTCCAGCATGGCCGTTCCGGCGGTGTAGCGGGCGTAGTCGGTGACGATCCCGCCGCCGTAGGGGGCGATGGTCTCGCTCTGGGTGCACAGCGGCAGCCCGCGGCCGACGAGTTCGCTGCCGCGGGCGAAGAACTGCACGTCGACATGGGAGAACGGCTCCAGCCGGGCCCCGAACTTCGACTTCGTCCGCCGTACGCCCCGGGCCACGGCCCGCACCCGCCCGTGCCCGCGCGTGAGCAGCGTGATGATCCGGTCCGCCTCGCCCAGCTTCTGGGTGCGCAGCACGATGCCGTCGTCGCGGAACAGGCTCATGGGTCCCATTGTGCCCTCATCCCGCCGCTGCCCCCGCCGCCCGGCCGCCGCCCGGCGCCGGGCCTCACCCCACCCCGCGGGACTCCTGTGCCGCGCGTGACTCGATGCCGCGGAAGTGGACGGCCATCGCGTGCTGCGCTCCGGCGACGTCCCGGGCGCGCAGCGCGGTGACGATGTCGCGGTGGCGGCGGACGGTGACCTCGGGGGCCGGGTCGTCGGTCCAGCCGCGGGCGCCGGCGACCCGCCGGTACACCGTCCAGAACGCGCCGAGGAACTGCGGCACCAAGGCGTTGCCCAGCGGGGCGTAGAGCAACTCGTGGAACTGGCGGTCGAGTTCGGGGAACGGGCGGCCGGACCGGCCCGCCGCCTCCATCCGGGTCACCACCGACTCCAGCCGGTCGAGCACCGGGTCGGTCACCGCCGGCACGACCCGGCGGAGCAGCCCCTCCTCCAGCACCTCGCGGACCTGGAGCAGCTCGGCCAGGGCGCCGGGGTCGTCGTGCCGGGTGAGGGTGCGGAAGGTCAGGCCGTCGACCAGGGGGGTGAGGCCGGCCTGGCCGACGTAGGTGCCGTGGCCGTGCCGGATCTCCACGATGTCGAGGGCCTGGAGCGCCTTGAGGGCCTCGCGGACCGAGTTGCGGCTGACGCGGAGGGCGTCCATCAGCTCCGTCTCGGTGGGCAGCGGCGCGCCGGGCCGGAGCTTGCGGTCGAGGATCAGCTGGACGACCGCGCGCTGTATCCGGCTGTTCCGGGGCTCCCCTTCGGGCATGCGCCGCATCGTACGCGCACCGGACGTCCCACGTCCCATCTCCGGTCGCGGCGACGCCAACTCCCGCCATTTCCCCGTGCCATTGGTGCGACCTCTGACGGCTACGCCATTCGTGTGCGATCCCTTGACCGGTCCCACGCGCCCTCCTATCGTCGCGCTGATCGGCCGGACGTAGGACGTCGTATCTCCAGGACTGGATCCCGTCTCATCCCCCCATATCGCTCGATTTCCGTTCAGAATCCTGCTTGATATCCGTTCAGCCCCTCGCCTGCTTCCGCCGGCGTTCCCGTGTCCCGACGCCTCCCCTCGCCCCTCCCCTCCCCGTGCGCCCCTCGCCCCCTCGTCCTTCCCTGGCCCTCCGTACCCCTTGAGTTCCTCGGCCGTATCCCTTGAGAACCCCGCTTCGGACCCCCTGGAGGAACCGTGCGCGACGATGTGACCCACGACGGGCCGGCGCTGCACCGCCGGTCGTTCCTGAAGTACAGCAGCGCGCTGGGCGTGGCCGGCGCGCTCTCCTCGTCGCTCGCGGCCTGCTCGTCCGGGCCCCAGTCGACGAACGACACCGGCGGCGGGGGCGGCGGCAGCACGCTGACCGCGGTCATCGGTTACGGCAACGACGGCAGCTGGGACCCGACGCAGACGGCGTCCGCGTTCTGCATGGCCGCCAACAACCACATCTACGAGGGGCTGCTGGACACCGACCCGATCTCCCGGGACCCCTACCCGGCGCTGGCCACCCGGGTGCCGGCCGACCCGAACGCCACCACCTGGCGGTTCTCGCTGCGCCCCGGCGCCCGGTTCCACGACGGGAAGCCGGTGACGGCCGACGACGTCGTCTTCGTCTTCGACCGGATCCTCGACCCGGACACGCAGACCCTGGCCAAGGGCTTCTTCGAGAGCTGGCTCCAGGAGGTCCGCAAGGTCGACGCGCAGAACGTCGAGCTGGTGCTCAAGTTCCCCTTCCCCGACGGGCTCTCCCGGCTGACGCTCGCGAAGATCATGCCGAAGCACGTCTACGCGCAGCCCGGGGCGTGGGACGACGCGATCCGCGGCAAGGCGATCGGCTCGGGCCCGTACCGGCAGACCGCGCACCACCCGAAGTCGAACACCACCTTCGAGGCGTTCGCCGACTACAACGGCCCGCGCAGGCCCGCGTTCAAGAAGATGAACTGGCTGACCATCGTCGACGCCGCCCCGCGCGTGGCGAAGATCTCCGGGGCGAGTGCCGGGGCGCAGATCGCCGACAACATCCCGTACGCCAACATCTCCCGGCTGGAGCAGGGCGGGCTGGACGTGGCGGGCGGGGCCGGGATGAACAACCTGTTCCTGATGTTCAACACCGCGCACAAGCCCTTCGACGACGTCCGGGTGCGCCAGGCGCTGCACTACGCCATCGACACGGAGAAGATGGTCGCGGTCGCGCTGAAGGGGCACGGCAAGCCGTCGTCGTCGTTCCTCAACGAGGGCAACCCCTCCTACCGGCGGGCGAAGACGGTCTACGGCCACGACCCGGCCAAGGCGAAGGAGCTGCTGGCCGCCGCCGGGGTGCAGAACCTGAAGATCGACATCCTCGCGGTGAACGTCAGCTGGATCGTCGACTGCCTGCCGACCGTCAAGGCGTCCTGGGACGCGATCGGCGTGGAGACGACGCTGTCCCCGCAGGAGACCACGGCCGTGTTCACCAAGATGGACCAGAAGCAGGACTACCAGGTCGTCGCCGCCGCCTCGAACCCCAACCAGTTCGGCCTCGACGCCGACCTGATCATGCATTACAACTACGGGCCCACCAACCTGTGGATGGGGTACACCCGGTGGGCGACCGACCCGGTGGCCAGGCAGCTGTTCAAGGACATGGACCGGGCGACCCGGGAGCCGGACCCGGACCGGAAGAAGGCGATGGTCCAGGACTACATCGACGTCGTCGCCGAGCAGGCCGTGCTGTATCCGGTCGTCCACAACGAGCTGATGACGGCCTGGAACCCGAAGCGGCTCACCGGCATAAGGGCACAGCCGTACCCCGGCATCAACCTCCTCCAGGCCAAGTGGGTCTGACGGCATGACGGCCGTCGTCCGGATCCTGCTTCGCCGCATCGCCCTGCTGGTGCCGCTGCTGCTCGGCATCGTGCTGTTCGTGTTCCTGGTGATGCGGTTCTCCGACGTCGACCCGGCGTCCGCGTTCTTCCAGGGCGCCAATCCGACGCCCGAGCAGCTGCACGAGTTCCGGGAGCGGGGCGGACTGCTCGACCCGCTCCCGGTGCGCTACGTCCACTTCGTCGGCGATCTGCTCCACGGCGACCTGGGCACCAGCGCGCTGACCCGGGCGCCGGTCGTCGACCAGGTCACCACCGCACTGCCGCTCACCCTCCAGCTGACCTTCCTGGGCCTGGGCATCGCGGTGGTGCTGGCGCTGATCGGCGGGGTCACCGCGGCGATCTACCGGGACCGGCTGCCCGACCAGGTCATCCGGGTCGTCTCGCTGACCGGGGTGGCCGCGCCCGCCTTCTGGCTGGCGCTGCTGATGATCCAGTACCTGGCGGTGGACCTGGGCTGGTTCCCGACCGGCGGCTACATCAATCCGGCGGACTCGTTCACCGGCTGGCTGCGCACGATGGCGCTGCCCGCGCTCGCGCTGTCGCTGCCGGTCGCCGCGCAGCTCACCCGGATCGTGCGGACGGCCGTGGTGGAGGAACTGGACAAGGACTACGTGCGGACGGCGATCGGCAGCGGGCTGCCGCCGCATGTGGTGGTCGGCCGGAACGTGCTGCGCAACGCGCTGGTCAACCCGCTGACCGTGCTCGGGCTGCGGGTCGGCTATCTGCTGGGCGGCGCGGTGGTCATCGAGACGATCTTCTCGCTGCCCGGCATGGGCAAGCTGATGATCGACGCGGTGCAGAACGGCGACCCGGCGGTGGTGCAGGGCGTGGTGCTGACCACGGCCGCCGGGTTCGTGGTGGTCAACCTGGTCATCGACGTCCTCTATCTGCTTCTCAACCCGCGACTGAGGGATGCGGCCTGATGTTCACGCGCAAGAGCCTCACCGAACGGCTGGCCCGGCCCGGCCTGCGGCTGCGCGGCTGGCGCCGGCTGCCGCCGCTGTCGAAGACCGCCGTCTGCGTCCTGGCCGTCGTGGTCCTCGCCGCCCTGCTGGCGCCGCTGCTCGCCCCCGACGACCCGCTGGACCAGCAGGACCCGGCCGGCGGCACCGGGCACCCCTCGGCCGCGCACTGGATGGGCCAGGACAGCCTCGGCCGGGACATCCTGAGCCGGCTGATGTACGGGGCGCGCTGGTCGCTGGCCATCGGTCTGGGCGCGACCGCGCTCGCCCTCGTGGTGGGCGCGCTGCTCGGGGCGGTGGCGGCCACCTCCCGCAAGGCCGTCGACGAGACGCTGATGCGCTGCCTCGACGTGGTGATGGCCTTCCCCGGCATCGCGCTGGCCGCGGTGCTCGTCGCCGTGTTCGGCGGCGGCATCGGCGTGCTGATCTGCGCCATCGCGTTCCTGTTCACCCCGCCGGTGGCCCGGGTGGTCCGGGCGAACGTGCTCGACCAGTACGGCGAGGACTACGTGACGGCCGAACGGATCATCGGCGCCCGCACCCCGCACATCGTGCTGCGGCACGTCGCCGTGAACTGCGCCGCCCCGGTGCTGGTGTTCTGCACGGTCCAGGTCGCCGAGGCCGTCGTCTTCGAGGCGTCGCTGTCGTTCATCGGCGCGGGCGTCCGGCCGCCGGACCCCTCGTGGGGCAGCGTCATCGCGGACGGCAAGAACATGGTGCTGACCGGCGGCTGGTGGGCGACCGTCTTCCCCGGGCTGCTGATGCTGGTCACCGTCCTGTCCCTGAACGTCCTCGCCGAAGGCGTCTCGGACGCCTGGGCGGCACCGGCGGCCCGCGAGGTGGACGCGCGGGAGCACCAGGACCGGCTCCAGGCGCCGGAGCCCGGCGGCGGCGAGGTGCTGCCGCTGCCCGGCCTCGCCGACGCCGCCCGGCGGCTGCGGTCCCGGGCCCGTCCGCTGCCCGACCCGGACGGGCAGCCGGTGCTCGCGGTGGAGAACCTGGCCATCGGGTTCACCGAGCGGCACGGCGGTGTGGACGTCGTCGACGGGATCAGCTGCGAGGTGCGGCCCGGCGAGGTCCTGGGCCTGGTCGGCGAGTCGGGCTGCGGCAAGTCGCTGACCGCGCTCGCGGTGATGGGCCTGCTGCCCAGGGGCGCCCGGGTCACCGGCCAGATCCGCTTCGGCGGGCGGGACCTGCTCGCCGAGCCGATGCGCGTCCGGCGACGGCTGCTCGGCCACGAGATGGCGATGGTCCACCAGGACGCCCTGTCCTCGCTGAACCCGGCGATGACCGTCCGCGCCCAGCTGAAGCAGCTGGTACGGCGCGGCGGCCGGCGCAGCGCCGCCGACCTGCTCGCCCAGGTGGGCCTCGACCCGGAGCGCACCCTGCGCAGCTATCCGCACGAGCTGTCCGGCGGGCAGCGCCAGCGGGTCCTGATCGCGATGGCGCTGTCCCGTGATCCGAGGCTGATCGTCGCCGACGAACCGACGACCGCCCTGGACGTGACCGTGCAGGCGCAGATCATGGAACTGCTGCTGCGGCTGCGGGCCGAGCTGGGCTTCGCGCTGATCCTGGTCTCGCACGACCTGGCGCTGGTCGCGGACGTCACCGACCGGGTGGTGGTGATGTACGGCGGGCAGATCGTGGAGAGCGGGGTGACCGCGGACCTGGTGGCGGCGCCGGCCCACCACTACACCCGCGGGCTGCTCGGCAGCGTGCTGTCGCTGGAGTCGGCGGCCGAACGGATGACGCAGATCCGCGGGGTCGTCCCGGCCCCGGCCGACTTCCCCGCGGGCTGCCGGTTCGCGGACCGCTGCCCCCTGGCGGGCGAGGTGTGCCGCACGGCCGCGCCCGTCCTGGCGGGCACCGCCACGCACACGGCGGCCTGCCACCACCCGGCGGTCGACCTGACGACGACGGAGAGCGAGGCGGTCACGTGAGCGGTGATCGAGCGAGCGCGCTGGTGGAGCTGCGCGACGCCCACGTGGTCCACCGGGCGCGCAGCGGGGGGCTGTTCGCACGGGACCGGGTGTACGCCCTGACCGGGGCCGACCTCACCGTCGCGCCCGGTGAGACGGTCGGTGTGGTCGGCGAGTCCGGGTGCGGCAAGTCGACGCTGGCGAAGCTGCTGGTGGGGGTGGAGCGGCCGACGGCGGGCACGGTGTCGTTCAAGGGCCGCGACCTGTGGTCCATGCCGGCCGCCGAGCGCCGCACCCTGGTCGGCGCGAGCACCGGGCTGGTCTTCCAGGACCCGTCGACCGCCCTGAACCGCCGGCTGCCCGTCCGGCGGATCCTGCGGGACCCGCTGGACGTGCACGGCCGGGGCTCCCGGGCCGACCGTGCGGAGCGGGTGCGCGAGCTGATGTCGCTGGTGGGTCTGCCGGGCGCGCTCGCCGACGCCCTGCCCGGCCAGCTCTCCGGCGGCCAGCGGCAGCGGGTCGCCATCGCCCGCGCGCTGGCCCTCGACCCGGACCTGGTGGTCGCCGACGAGCCGACCAGCGCGCTGGACGTGTCGGTGCGGGCGCAGATCCTCAATCTGCTGCTGGACCTGCGGGAGCGGCTGGGTCTCGCGCTGGTCTTCGTGTCGCACGACATCCAGACGGTACGGCGGATGAGCGACCGGGTGATCACCATGTACCTCGGCCGGATCGTCGAGGAGACCCCCGCCGACCGGGTCACGGACCGGGCCCGGCACCCGTACACGCGCGCCCTGTTCTCCGCGACGCCCGGTCTGCTCGACCCGATCGACCCGATTCCGCTGGCCGGTCCGGTGCCGTCGGCGACCCGCCCGCCGAGCGGCTGCCCGTTCCGCACCCGCTGCTGGAAGGCCGACGAACTCTGCTCATCGGATATTCCGGATTTTTCGGCCGCGTCGCACCCCGGACATCGCTACCGCTGTCATCATCCTGTGGAGGAGGACCAGTCGACCCGCGACCTCGTGCGCCAGAGTCTTCCCAGGGAGTCGTCATGACCGTTGCCGCCCCGCTCACCGGTGTCGTACCGCCCGTGTGCACTCCCCTGACACCGGAGCGCGAGGTGGACGTCCCCGGGCTCCTTAGGCTCGTCGACCACCTGGTGGAGGCCGGGGTGCACGGCCTGTTCGTGCTCGGCTCGACCTCGGAGGCCGCCTACCTCACCGACCGGCAGCGGCGGCAGGTGGTGCAGTCGGTGACGGCGCACGTGGCGGGCCGGCTGCCGGTGCTGGCCGGGGCGATCGACATGACGACACCGCGGGTGCTGGACCACGTCGCGGCGGTGACGTCCGCGGGCGCCGACGCGGTCGTGGTCACCGCGCCCTTCTACACCCGCGTCCACCCGGCGGAGACCGCCCGCCACTTCCGGCTGGTCGCCGAGCGCAGCCCCGTCCCGGTCATCGCCTACGACATCCCGGCTGCCGTGCACACCAAGCTCCCCGCGGGTCTGGTGCTGGAGCTGGCCGCGGACGGTGTGCTGGCCGGCCTGAAGGACTCCAGCGGCGACCTGGCCGGTTTCCGCGAGGTGGTGACGGGCGCCCGGGGCCTGAGCGGCGACACCGGCTTCGCCGCGCTCACCGGCTCCGAACTGGTCGCCGACGCGGCCCTGGCGCTGGGCGCCGACGGCGCGGTCCCCGGCCTGGCCAACGTCGACCCGCACGGCTACGTCCGCCTCTACCGGTTGTGCCGAGCGGGCGACTGGGCGGGCGCCCGAGCCGAGCAGGAACGGCTGTGCGCCCTGTTCGGCATGGTGGGCGTCGGTGACCCGGCCCGCATGGGCGGCAGCTCATCGGCGCTCGGCGCCTTCAAGACGGCCCTGCACCTCCGCGGAATCATCCCCTCTGCCACCACGGCCGACCCCCAGGTCCCCCTGTCCCCCCAGGAAACAGAACAGGTCGGCAAATACCTGGCAGCAGCGGGCCTGCTCTGAGGGCCCCTCCGAAGGGGCGCGGGGCTGCACCGGCATACGGCTCCGCCGTGCGCGCGCGAGCAGCCCCCACCCACCCGCGGCGGACAACGCCCCAAGAGCCGAACACCACCCCCACCGCCCCAGCAGACCGCCAGGTCACGTCACAGGCAGCAGCCGAAACCCGATCGTCTCGTACGCCCCCGAGACCCCCGTCTCATAGAGCACACCCACCGTCCCCTGATCGATCTGGACGAGATCGGAGTACCCCGCCTTGTCGGGCGACAGCGTCACCGACTTGGTGAACGTCGCCCCGCCGTCCGTACTGCGCCACACCGCCATCGCCTCACGGGAGCTGGGCACGGACGGCGCCGAGAACAGCAGCGGGGCGTGCGGGCCGCTCAGTTGCAGGACCGATCCTTCGACGACGGGAACGTCGTTCAGGGTGGGCTGGACGGCGTAGGGCCGGTCGAGGGTCCGGCCGCCGTCGCTGGAGTAGCTGTCGAGGCGGTTGCCGGGGGTGCTGCCGTTCTGGTCCCGGGAGCTGAAGTAGAGGCGGCCGTCGGGGAGTTGGGCGGCCGTCGACTCGTTGGCGTTGACCAGGCCGTCGTAGGAGTCGTCGACGAAGCCCAGCCGCCAGGTGCACCCGCCGTCGTCACTGTAGAGGGCGTGCCCGCCGTAGTACTTGGGCTCCTGGCCGGTGTCGGCGGAGCCGGCGGGCGGGGCCGCCGAGTGGTCGGCGGCGACGACCAGCCGGCCCGCGTGCGGGCCGCGGGTCAGGGCCACCGCGTGGCCGGGCCCGGTGGCGTACCAGCGCCAGTCGGCCCGCTTCACGTCGGCCGTGATCTCCTTCGGCGCCGAGAAGCGCCGGCCGTCGTCGAGGCTGCGCTGCACGAACACCCGGCGGCTCTGCTCGGGGGTCACCTCGCCGCGGACGATCTGCGCCTCGGTGACCGCTCCGCTGTTGTACGAGGTGAGCAGCACGATCGCGCCGGTGCGCGGGTCGACGACCGGGGCCGGGTTGCCCCGGGTGTCCCCGTGCCCGGCGGCGACCACCGCGAGCGGCCCCCAGGAGCAGCCGCCGTCGGTGGAGCGGCGCAGGACGACGTCGATGGCGCCGCTGTCGCCGGCGCCGTCGTGCCGGCCCTCGGCGAAGGCGAGCACCGTGCCCGCGCGGGTCCTGACGACGGCCGGGATGCGGTAGGTGTCGTAACCGTCCTGGCCCGCGACGTACGGCACGGAGGAGGTGCAGCCGGGACCGGCGGAGGCGGTCGTGGCGAGGACGGGAGGCACGGCCGCCGCGGCGAGCACCGCGACGGCGAGAAAGACGCGTCTCAGAGGAGTCACCCCTCACATTATGAGGCCACCAGCACGCCCGTTCATCACATGTTCCACAGCACGCACACCGCCGACTCGTGCCCCGCTGCGGCCAGTTGGCCCCATGGCCCGTCGCGCGCGCCACGCCCGACCGGGTCAGGAGGGCGTGCGGGCCGCTGCCAGCAGCCGGGTCACGTCGTCGGAGCAGATGGTCAGGGCGGCTCCGACGGTGGCGAGGACATCGCGTTCGGCGGGGGTGTAGGGGCCGTCGGCGAGGGCGATCCGGGCGGCCTGCAACAGGATGGACTCCCGGCCGCCGGGAGCGAGGTGCGGGGCGAGCGGGTCCAGGGCCTCGTGCAGCTCTATCGCCAGGCCGGCGCCGCCCGGCTGCTCGAAGACCCGGCCGGTGTCCGCGGCCAGCGCCTCGACCAGCGCGCCGAGCTGGTCCTCGGTGCAGTCGGCGAACCCGGCGGCGCGGACCGTGCCGGCGGCGGCGGCCAGCGAGGTACGGGCGCAGGAGCCGCCCGCGGCCAGCACCGCGAGGGCGACGGTGTGCACGGCGTCGCGGAGCATCGCGGAGAAGCGGGAGGTGGTCGGGTGGTCGAGGACGTCGATGCCGTAGTGGTGGCGGCAGGCCGCGCACTCGACGACGGGCCCCGCGGTGCCGCGCGGCAGCACGGGCACGCCGAGCAGGATGAAGCGGCGGCGGCCGGTGAGCCGCTGGTAGTTGCGGTCGCCCCCGCAGCCGGGACAGAAGAACTCGCCGTCCGCGACGGGTGTCCATGCGGTGCGGGTGCCCAGAATGCGGGCAAGCCTGGTGGCACGGCCGTCTCGTCCCCGTACTGGCAGCACGTCGCACCTCCGTAACTCCCCCACTGCCGCGAAGGGCGTGGGCGGCGCCCACGCGGCGACGTCGCCGCGTGTGCGTGATGTTAGCCACATCGGCGATGCGGAGTCAGTACCCCGTACGAGACCTTTCCGTTACCTCCTCGTCGAAGTGGCTGGTAAACGACGTGGGCCCGACCGTCGTACACCCCGGCCGGGCCCATGAAACCGCTGGTCAGAGGGGTTCAGCGGGCCGCGCGGTTGACGGCGGAGACGACGGCCTTCAGTGACGCACGCGTCGTGTTCGCGTCGATGCCGATGCCCCACAGGACCTTGTCGCCGATCGCGCACTCGATGTACGAGGCGGCCTGCGCGGAGGCGCCCTCGCTCATCGTGTGCTCCTGGTAGTCGAGCAGTCGCACGTCGACACCGATGGCGTGCAGGGCGTCGAAGAAGGCCGAGATCGGTCCGTTGCCGGAGCCGGTCAGCACGGTGTCCTCGCCGTCGACGGTGGCCTCGACGGTGAGCGCGTCCACGCCGTCGGTGTCGGTGGTCGACTGGCCGGTCCTGACCTGGATGCGGCCCCAGGGGTTGTCCGGGTTCGGCAGGTACTCGTCACGGAAGGCGGCCCAGATGTCACCCGGGGTGATCTCGCCGCCCTCGGCGTCCGTCTTCGCCTGGATGATCTTCGAGAACTCGATCTGCATCCGGCGCGGCAGGTCCAGCTTGTGGTCGTTCTTCAGGACGTAGGCGATGCCGCCCTTGCCGGACTGCGAATTGACGCGGATGACCGCCTCGTAGGAGCGGCCGACGTCCTTGGGGTCGATGGGCAGGTACGGCACCGCCCACTCGATGTCGTCGACGGTGACGCCGGCGGCCTTCGCGTCGGCCTCCATGGCGTCGAAGCCCTTCTTGATGGCGTCCTGGTGGGAGCCGGAGAAGGACGTGTAGACCAGGTCGCCCACGTACGGGTGGCGCGGGTGGACCTCCATCTGGTTGCAGTACTCCCACGTACGACGGATCTCGTCGATGTCGGAGAAGTCGATCTGCGGGTCGACGCCCTGCGAGAACAGGTTCATGCCGAGGGTGACCAGGTCGACGTTGCCGGTGCGCTCGCCCTGCCCGAACAGGCAGCCCTCGATGCGGTCGGCGCCGGCCATCAGGGCCAGCTCGGCGGCGGCGACCGCCGTGCCGCGGTCGTTGTGCGGGTGGACCGACAGCACGACGTGCTCGCGGCGGGACAGGTTGCGGTGCATCCACTCGAAGCGGTCCGCGTGCGTGGACGGCGTCGAGCGCTCCACCGTGGCGGGCAGGTTGAGGATGATCTCGCGGCCCGGTCCGGGCTGGTAGACGTCCATCACCGCCTCGCAGACCTCCAGCGCGAAGTCCAGCTCGGTGTCGGTGAAGATCTCGGGGCTGTACTGGTAGCCGAATTCCGTCTCGGGGCCCAGCAGCTTCTCGGCGTACTCCATCACCAGCCGGGTGCCGTCGACGGCGATCTGCCTGATGTCGTCCCTGGAGCCGCGGAAGACGACCCGGCGGAAGACCGGCGCGGTGGCGTTGTACAGGTGGACGGTGGCCCGCCTGGCGCCCTTCAGGGACTCCACCGTGCGCTCGATCAGGTCCTCGCGGGCCTGGGTCAGCACGGAGATGGTGACGTCGTCCGGGATCGCGCCCTCTTCCTCGATGATCGAGCGCACGAAGTCGAAGTCGGTCTGGCCCGAGGCCGGGAAACCGACCTCGATCTCCTTGTAGCCCATCTTGACCAGCTGGTCGAACATCCGGCGCTTGCGCTCGGGCGACATGGGGTCGATCAGGGCCTGGTTGCCGTCACGCAGGTCGGTGGAGAGCCAGCGGGGGGCTACGGTGACCCGCTGGTTCGGCCAGGTGCGGTCGGGGATGTCCACCTGCTCGTACCGGCCGTACTTGTGGATCGGCAGGGAACTGGGCTGCTGGCGGTTGACCATGATGGCGTGGGCTCCTCGAAGAAATCCGGTGGGATCCGGTGTCCGGCAGGACGGCCGACGAGACAACGCCAAGCTCCGCGGGGAGGGGGTCGGCCTCGACTACAGGCCCTCGCCGCGGCAGCTAAGGAGAAGCAGCCCGAAACGCATGATGCGCAGCAGCCTAGCCGAGGCTCGCGGTATGCGCGGGTCCGTATCAGCATGCGGGACCCGACGTACAGGGCGGACAAAATGCGCGCCATACCACTGCGCGTGACCGGGCCGGGGCCGTGGCGCGGTATTTCACCAATCATGGTTGCTGGTAGTGACATCGCGATAACACAGTGCGAGGGTGCGGGCATGACGACGAACGGGGGCTTCGAGCCCGTCTTCTGCACCATCGTCCCGCCGCACGTACTCGACAAGCTCGCCCAGCACGAGGACTCCGCCGTCGCCGGGCCCGCGCGGCGCACCCTCGAACAGGACGCCCTGCAACGCACCCGGCGCAGGATCACCGCGGTCCGCAGCGCCGTCGCACCGACCGGCGCACCGTCCGACACACCGAACCGCACCGTCTACGACGCCCACGGCGCCGAGACCCTGCCGGGCCGGAAGGTGCACGCCGAGCACGACGGGGCCGCCAAGGACGCCAGCGTCAACCGCGCGCACGCGGGCCTCGGCGCCACGTTCGACCTGTACCTCAAGGTCTACGGCCGGCACTCGATCGACGACGCGGGACTGCCGCTGCTCGCGACCGTCCACTACGGCGAGAAGTACGACAACGCCTTCTGGAACGGCGAGCAGATGGTGTTCGGCGACGGCGACGGCGAGCTGTTCCTCGACTTCACCATCCCCGTGGACGTGATCGGCCACGAGCTGACCCACGGCGTCACCCAGTACACGGCGAACCTGGAGTACTACGGCCAGTCCGGAGCGCTCAACGAGTCCGTCTCGGATGTCTTCGGGGCGCTGATCAAGCAGTACGCGCTCGGCCAGGGCACCACACAGGCCGACTGGCTGATCGGCGCCGGCCTGCTCGGACCGAACGTCCACGGCGAGGCGCTGCGCTCGATGAAGGCACCGGGCACGGCCTACGACGACCCGGACCTGGGCAAGGACCCGCAGCCCGCGACGATGGACGACTACGTCAGGACCAGCCGGGACAACGGCGGCGTCCACATCAACTCCGGCATCCCCAACCACGCCTTCTACCGCGTCGCCACCGCGCTGGGCGGCAACGCCTGGGAGCGGGCCGGGCAGATCTGGTACGACGTGCTGACCGGCGGCGAGCTGGCGGCGGACGCCCAGTTCACCGACTTCGCCAGGCTGACGGTCGCGGCGGCCCGCGCCCGCTACGGCGAGAGCGAGGAGCACCAGGCCGTACTGAAGGCGTGGGAGCAGGTCGGGGTGCGGACCACCTAGGTTCCGTACTACACAAGGACCATGCGGATTCAGGTGAGGCGCACGGGCGGGTTCGCGGGCATCGAGCGGCACGCCGAGGTGGACACCTCGGGGCGGCCCGACGCCGCCGACTGGACGTCCCTGGCCGAGCGGGCGCTGTCCGCCGGCCGGGGCTCCCCGCCCGCCGGGGTGCCGGACGGTTTCCACTACGAGATCACGGTGGACGGAAGGACGGTGTACGCGACGGATCCCCATCTGACGGCGGAACAGCGGGCGTTGATCTCGCGGGTGCTCAAAGAAGGAGCGTGAGCGCTCCGCTGGGTGGGCAGGTGGGCGTCGCGCCGGTGTGGGTGGCTGATGCCGGGTGCGGCTGCCGGGCGGGCGTCCGCGGCTACGTCGTGGCTGGGCGCTCCCCCAAGTTCTCGGCTTCGCTCGAACAGGGGGACCCCCAGTTCCCCGCGCCCCTTCGGGGGCGCGGCCCCGGGCGGTGGGGAGTGGTCAACCACCTTTTCCCATCAAGGGCGTTGACTTCCGTTACCGGCGGTACGGATGATCCCGCTCATGGTGACTGATGCAGGTGATCCGATTCCCCGGTTCCCGGACGGCTTCCTGTGGGGGGTGTCGACCTCGGCCCACCAGATCGAGGGGGCGGTGGACGCGCGTGAGCCCTCCGTGTGGGACGTGTTCACCGCCGAGCCGGGGCGCGTGAAGGACGGCTCCACGGCGGCGGTGGCCTGCGACCACTACCACCGCTACCGCGAGGACGTGGCCCTGCTGGCCCGCCTCGGCGTGGACGCGTACCGCTTCTCGGTCTCCTGGCCCAGGGTGAACTCCCCGGGCGGGCTGGACTTCTACGACCGACTGGTGGACGAGCTGTGCGCGGCCGGGATACGCCCCGTCCCGACCCTCTTCCACTGGGACCTGCCCGTCCGGCTGGACTGGCTCGACCGGGACACCGCGCAGCGCTTCGCCGAGTACACGGCGCTGGTCGCCGACCGGCTCGGCGACCGCGTCACCCAGTGGATCACCCTCAACGAACCGGCCGAACACACCCTGCTGGGGCACGCGCTGGGCGCCCACGCCCCCGGCAGGCGGCTCCTGTTCGACGCGCTGCCGGTCGCCCACCACCAGCTCCTCGCCCACGGCCTCGCGGTACGGGCGCTGCGCGCGGCCGGCGCCGCCGACATCGGCATCGCCAACTCCCACGGCCCGACCTGGCCCGCGTCCACCGCGCCCGAGGACCTGGCGGCGGCCGATTTCTACGACGTCCTGCTGAACCGCCTGTTCGCCGACCCGCTGCTCCTCGGGCAGTACCCGCAGGGCATCGGCGAACTGCTGCCGGGCGACGTCGACGCGGACCTCAAGGTCATCGCCGAGCCGGTCGACTGGTACGGCGTCAACTACTACGCGCCGACCCGGGTGGGCGCCCCGCAGGACACGGAGAGCAAGTTCGGCGGGCTGACCATCCCGGCCGAACTCCCCTTCTCGGTACGGGAGATCGAGGGCCGCCCGATGACGGACTTCGGCTGGCCGGTGGTCCCGGAGGGCCTGACGGAGCTGCTGACGGCCTTCCGGGACCGCTACGGCGACCGGCTGCCGCCGGTGGTGATCACCGAGAACGGCTGCTCGTACGAGGGCATCGACGACCAGGAGCGGATCGCCTACCTCGACGGCCACATCAGGGCGCTGCACCGGGCGGTCGAGGCGGGCGTGGACGTGCGCGGCTACTTCGTCTGGTCGCTGCTCGACAACTTCGAATGGGCCGAGGGCTACGCCCGCCGCTTCGGCCTGGTGCACGTCGACTACGACACCCAGGAGCGCACCCCGAAGACGTCGTACGGCTGGTTCCAGGAGCTGCTGCGGGCACAGAGGTGACCACGGCCGACCCGCCCGACGACGCCCTGGCCGAGCCCGTCGAGCGGGTCGGCCGGGGCTGGACGGCGGCGCTCTCGCTCGCCAACGGGGCCATCTGGGTGGGCTGGTTCGGTCCGTTGCAGATCCTGCTCGCCGCCCAGGCCGAGGACTTCGCGCCCGGTTCCGGGATGTCCAAGGAGACGATGCTGGCCTGGGTGACCGCCGCGGGCGCGGTGGTGTCGCTGGCGGCGAACCCGTTCTTCGGCGCGCTGTCGGACCGTACGACGTCCGCCCGGGGCCGCCGTACGCCCTGGATCGTGGCCGGCGCGGCGGGCGGCGCGGTGTCGCTATCCGGGGAGTCGACTGAGCGCTCCGCCGGAAACGCCGCGTGGTGCCGTCGTGCAGGCCGGGCGACATCCGCTGGGCCGCGGACGCACGATGCCCCGGCAGGCGGCCCCGGCGGCCGGGCAGGCACTGCC